>PBXZ01000153.1:0-9672 GCA_002729415.1 Candidatus Poribacteria bacterium
CCCTTGCATCGTTTCTGGAATTGGTAGGTCGGCAATCTCCAGCAGTGTTGGTACAATATCAGCAAGTTCTACTAACGCGCTACTCTGCAAGCCCTGCTTGAATTGATCCGGGCAGGATAGAATTAATGGCACACGTACAAGCGCTTCATAAAAGCGGCAACCTTTTAGGCGAAGGCCATGATCTCCTGTCATATCACCGTGATCAGAGGTAAAAATTACGATAGTATTATTTCGTTGGTTTGTTTCATCAAGTGCCTGTAGAATGCGTCCAACATTTTGATCAATGAGTTCAACCATAGCCCAGTACTGTGCTTGATATAGTTTCCCATTAAAGCCTACTGGATCAATTGATTCAGTCTGAAAATTGATATCAGACAAACGGTGTTGTGCTTCAATATCAGATACTTGAAAAAGGGGGCCAGGCAACGAGTTAAGATCGAATCGATCTACATACTCTTGTGGTGCATCAAACGGTGCATGCGGATCAAAGCAATTAAAGCTAAACAACCATGGTGTATGGTGAGACTGAGTGATAAAATCAATAGCCTGGTTTGCACACCAAGTTGTCTGGTGAAGTTCCTCTGGAATATAGCCGTACCGATCCATCAACTCCTTGNAAGCATAACCTTGATTTTTAAGCCATTCAGCATAAGCGTGCCCNTCAGNCCAGTCATCACTTGGATGATGAGACCAATCAAAGACACGATAACCATCATTAACCCTAGGTTCAATTCGCCCTCGTGCTCCTGACAGATGGAATTTTCCAGCTAACCCACAATCATAACCAGCATCAGCTAAGGTTTTGGTAATCAATGGGNCGGCATCATCCCAAATATCATTTCCGTTGATACANCCATGAACNCTAGANGGATACATTCCNGTGAGGAAACTAGCTCGGCTGGGAGTACATATTGGAGACTGACAATGTGCATGTGTAAAGGCAACTCCTGTGTTCACTAAACTATCAATATTAGGTGTTTGAATATATGGATTGCCAAGGGCNTTGATGGTATCGTACCTTTGTTGGTCTGTACATAGCCACAGAATATTCGGTGGTTGATGGACTTNCTTCATTCGATTCTTTCCATGATGTGATTTTTTGCTAGTTTCGTTGATTNTGTTAACAGTGAAATTAGACTAAGCAGTTTATAAAATCTGTTTCNCTAACATAAGCAGCTAATGCGTCCAGGTTCAATTGGATGCTNAAGCCCGGCGTGTCNGGAATAGGAAGCATGCCATCTTNATCTAATGACCATGGTTGGGCTACTATCCCATCAACATAGGGGGAGTCNGCNATGTATTCAACCAAGTCGGTTTCTGNAAAAGCAGAAGCNAGTTGCAGGTCTGCNGCTAAGCCGACAGCNGTATTCCAACCGTGTGGGATNAACTTGACNCCATTTTCNTGAGCCATCCAAGCGATACGACGCGATTCAGTAATNCCTCCNACTTTAGTAACGTCCGGTTGTACAATGTCGAATGCGCCTTCTGCTAACCACGGCAGGAAGGATTGGCGGCGGGTTAGNACTTCACCTCCTGCAATTGGCAGAGGGGCTGTTTNTCGGAGTAAGNTATAATCTCTAAGTGCATCTGGTTTTAAGGGTTCCTCAAACCAATAAACATCGTATTCANCCAGCATGCGTGCAGTTTGAACCGCCCATTTATATCCCTGTGTCCAGAAAGCATCNCTACCTCCTGCATCAACCATCAGCCAGTNGTGTGGACCAATAGCTTCCCGGGCAGTAGAGACGATGACTTCNTCAACTTGGCGATTTTTACGTCCAAACTGNCCCCAGCCAATTTTGAATGCNCGGAATCCACTTTCTTTGAATTGGAGGAGCTTCTCCNTCAATTTAGCAGGTTCTTCTATTAGCAACGAAACATAAGGTTTGACTCGNTCCCTAAATCTCCCTCCAAGTAACCGNCCTACGGGTTGCTGTGTCGCTTGACCAAGCAGGTCCCAAAGGGCAATNTCGATTCCACTAATAGTATGGGTAATTGATCCTCCTCTGCCAAGCCAGAACATGTTCTGGCGAAGTTTTTCTGTTACNCGTTCCGGTTCCAAAGCATTTTCATTTTCGTAAAGGGGTTTGAGAATTGAAAGTGAGGACTCAACAAGTTGATGGTTGGTAAAGACTGATCCTAAACCAATTAAACCTTCATCTGTCACAACAGCAATCAAAGTATGAACACANTCATCCTGTTCAAGCTCATCACTCCATCCTCCCTCTGGAGTGCCCCCACGTAAGCCTGCAGACAGAATTTCTTTAATTCTCATTTGGTATTCTCCTGAAAAACAAATTTANTTAGCTAANNCATCNGGTGAATAGTGTTGACTTATGATATCTGTGAGCANTCCTAAATCGTGTGANCCTCCTTTTGCTCCTTGAATGATATTGCGATCAACTGTCCAGTGATCNCGGTACCAACAGCAGTTTTCNAACGTGTCATTAAGATNACGCATACGTTCAGCTAGCATATCTCGGTAATATTTGAGTNGATTNTTACTCGAGGGGTTACTTGCTAANTTGGTTAATTGATAAGGGTCCTCAATATTATTGAAAAGACATTCTTTCCCATTTTTCCGATAAGTAGCATAGGTATAACGTTTGTCTCTTAATGCTCTCCATTCTGTCNCATTCTGCCANGCAGCAGTNGTTCCCATNCTTTGTAAGAGNGCTGCATCAGGTTCAAAACCTGATCGGCCATANATACTATGGCTCAAGTCATTNCCTTCTACTTCTGATGGAATTGGCAAATTCATAAGAGATAGGATTGTTGGCATGATATCTGGNGTGTTTAGGCAAATNTCTNTTGTNGNTTTCGTGAAATTTTCTTCNGACCAACTCAACAGAAATGGNACATGNCAAGATTCTTCGTAGAAAATATTTTTGGCTCGCCTTCCATGTGATCCAAACATNTCGCCATGATCCGAAGTAAACACCAAAATTGTATCTTCCGCAATTCCGAGTTGATCAATAGCTTTCATGATTTTGCCGAGATTCCAGTCAATNTTTGCTGTTTGTGCGTAATATCCACGCATGTTGTCTTTGAGTTTATTGGCATAACCCTCTCCCATGTTGCCCCAAGCATCAGCATGTGGNTCTTGTTCANCAGAATAATTTGGACGTAATGGTATATCGATNTCTTTAAAGATATCTGCNTATTCAGCAGGAACATTTTCCGTATGCCATGGGTCATGAGGNGGNCCCCAAGAAAGGAATAAGGCAAAAGNGGNATCTTTTAGACAGGCGTCCTTAATAAACTGAATTGCNATTTCTGTTTGTGAGTCNGGTTCATAATCCTTGTATGGAATTGGTTGACATGTATCACTAAAGTANGANGCATTATAAGAATTGTGNTTGAAATTATAGCCTGCCCAGTGTCCATCAAAGCCTAGCCGATAAGGACCGGGAGGCACAAAAGCATTTTGGNCTNTATGGTGGTTGCCTAATTCGTTTGCCCAAAGATGCCANTTNCCAATGTAGGCAGTTTGATAATTGTGATCAGTTAATACNTGCCCAAAACATTTNTGGTTGGGNCTCAATCGAAGTTCGTTAATAACNAAACCATGGCTNCTTTGATATTTNCCGGTCAAAAGGGANGCCCGATATGNTGCACAAACAGGTGAGCAGGAAGTTGCGTTTACAAAATTGNCCCCTTGGCTTGCCAGCTGATCCATGTTTGGCGTTTGNGCAAANGGATCTCCTGAGAANCCACANGANTGATACCGAAGTTGGTCGGCAAAAAGATAAACTAGGTTTGGTCTTTTTTCGATCACAGTTCCTTGTATAAAGGTGCCTTATGGTTGCAAGTTTTGTCGCCTTTCTATAAAGGCCGCAATAGCTGATCTTCTAGCCATTTCTCCCGCCAAGAATGACTTACCACATCAACGGCCCGTGAATTAAAATGCTGACGGATATAGGCTTTGCGACGATCAAGCAGTTTGCGAAAACTGCCCATTTCCGCCTGGGAGAGTTTCGACCGGCGGGTCTGTGCGATGGCCCGATAGACAGGCACCTCGACTTCGGCAAAGTCCAGAGCCTCAGCTAGAAAGGCAATACGGGCCAGGACTTCACGGTCGTCGCCAGCCAAAACCTTGGCCCTGGTCAATATCGGTCGAAGTTTCCTGAGATCAGCGACGGTGTAGACGGAGGAGATGTGTTCGCCCTTCTTGCGTTCGGCGGCGACTCGGTCAGTGATCCTTTCAAGCGTCGTGAAGTATTTTTTGACCGCAGGGGCCGCCGTACCGAATCCTTTTTCGCAATAGTCGTTGACGATATCCTCTGCGGGTTTCAAAGGATTCCAGGCGAGCTTCGCAGCAACATAGTAGTTCAATCCCGCGCAGGCCCACTGGGGATGAATCCTGTCAAAATTGACACCGACCATCTTGTTTTGATAGAAATAGCTGAAATCCTGGCCCATCTTCGTGACATACGATCTGGGCACGCCTGCGCTGATTACATTGCAGAAATTGTTAGGGCGCCAAACCATCTTCTGAGCATGTTTGGCCCAGCCCTCCCAGCGGGCGATTGACTTGCGACGTTCTTCGTCTTCAAAATATCCGGCATTACAAAAGTCTAGTAAGACGTTGTCGCCGAACTGGATGTCCCTCGTCGGCGGATCGACGTAATTGTAATACGCCAGGGCAGTGCCATATTTTCCTGGTCGAAGCTTAGCGAGTTTCTCAGCAACGGCCTGGAAATAATGGGAACGCTGATCGCTGCGCGTAGGACCGTTTGCTTTACACAAATCGCAGACACAATTGTAGCCTTCTATGCTGTCGGAGGGATAGATTCCATAACCGTCCCAGAGGGGATGGGCATCGACATACTCGACAGTGCGTCTGACGACTTCGTCAATAAGACCGGGATTTGAGAAGCACATTTGAGGACGCTGGTGAGGGGGCAGCAGTTTCAACAATCGCTTGCCATCGGGCTGCAGGGCGAACCAGTCCGGATGGTCCTTTCCAAACTTGTAGACCCATGTCTTACCAAACTCTGTGAGATACATCGTAATGGAAGTTCCCAGACGCTGGTGGCCAGCCCAACGGGACAATTCCTGGTCCATGGCAACCCTCTCTTCGATAGGAAACCCCAGTTCATTAGCCCAAAATGTCCAGCGAGAATATTGGTTTATGGAACGAAGGATTCGGATCGCCAATGCGGGTGATTCGCTGCGATCTATCTCTCCAACAACCAGATCCTTCTTCTGGGGGATGATCTCGCCCAACTGCCCGGGCCACAGCCAGCGGGCTCCCAAATAATCCTCTAGGAACCCGATGGTGCCGTACCAGGTCCCACGTAAGTGCGCCGGCCGCCGATCTCCACGGAGCCCTCCCTCCTCATGTGGATCATTTCGGCCGGCAATCACCAGATAGCGGCCGATCGTCTTAATGATGAATCCTTCAGTCGGAAGTTTCAAAATATCAATACCTAAGGCACGAACGTGGTTGCCATCACCGATGAGTATTTTCGTAGCAAGATCAGTGGGAAAGCCCGCATGAGAAGGAGGATTAATAAATTCGCCTTCCGGAATAATAGACAGGCGAGCGCCAGTTGCCTTTTCGATGGTCCGCGCGAGTTCCTCTGCCGCCTCATAGGCCACCGGGCCGGCGTTGTCGCCAACAAGTATCACGGCCAGAGGACGACCGTTTCGGACGATAGGGAGTTCCGCAAGTACGGGCTGGGTAGGCAGGACCTGCTTAGGTCGTTCCGCAACTGGGGCTGGCTTAGGCGGCTTCGAAATTGTGGCCGGCTCGGGAACAACATCGCTTTCTGTTACGAGGATGTCATCCAGATCCATTCCGAAGGATGAGAATGGATCAGTAGGTCTTGTGTCAGTAAAGTAATGAACTGCGCCGGCAAGCGTGGAAGCATCAGGGACACCTAGGGTTTTCGACAGGGCGCCGCCGGCATCGTTAACGATGCCCGTCAGGGTATTATTGACCAAGTCCAGAATCAGTTCGATCCGAACCGCTGCGTTTGCACCCTGTGTCGCTGATGTCCCCATGAGGATAAACCCCATGGGCGTTACCAGCGACCAGCCACCGTTGAGGTCATCGTATTTCAGATGTGCGCTGCTAGTGAACCCGAATCCACTGTTGCGAGTGCTCGCAGAAGAAACATATACATCAGCAGAAGCGATGATAAGCTTTATATCCGCGGCAGGTGCGCCAATCGATTTTGACCAATGCTCCAGATTGCCGTTCGTCGTGGACCCGTCAATGGCGAAGAAATCCAAGGCGTGTTTGCCGCTTATGCTGAGCTTGCTGGTGGGACCGGCAGGAACCCATCCATAAAAACTCTTGGGCAGGGGCACCTTATTCAGGAAGGGCTCGTCGTAGACCGTTGTTGCGGTGGCTTTTGCCGTCGCTGATGTCAAAGTCATTACCAACACCAACATAAATAACTTTGTCACATTGTGACGATTCGTCCACCCCATTCCTTTTGATTCAGGTCCGAGTTGGTTGTCGATACGACTGACCCTATTGCTACATAAATTCATTTACAGTTCCTCATCGATGCCCCGGAGCTCAGTTTGGCATTTGGTTCAGTGGATCGAAGAGTCTTTCCAATCTACATATTGGAGTTTAGTATGTCGCTACTAAAATGTCAAGATCGATAGCTATGATGGGTTGTAATGTTTTTGATGACAACCAGTATTTGCCTGTTGGAGTTTCGACAGAGTTAGGTAATCATAAGTACAACGGGTTAATCGATTTAAACATTTTAATAAGCTGCTGAGATAAAGATGGGTAGATTTTTGTGTTAGACTTTGAATAATTTTTTGCTTAAAATTCATGCTCTACTGTAACAAAATAACCCGCCTCAAATGCTCGTACACTAGCATTTTTCATTTTAACTAGAAGCAGATCAAATGCCCTTATACTTAAATATAAACTTAGGTGCAGAATAGATAAACAATGATAAAGACTGTATTACGAACAGACAAGGGTAAGCGAACCTATAGTACTAAATCCTACCACACAGCGAAATCCTTCTTGTAAACATCGCCTACTTGTGTTTTGATGGTTTACTTTAAAAAAATCTGTAGACGTATAGTCCTTTAGCCTCAAAGGTATAAAAGTGAGTACTACTAGCTACTCTTTCACTAGCAATATCCCACGACCCCAATAAATATTTTTTGATTGGCTGACATAGCTGCCTGCTTCTAAATAAACTACGCTGATGTTTCTAGCTGGTGTTACTGACAGATTATAAACAGTTAGTGGTACATTACTATCTGGGCTAAGCTCAAAGGGTATTCGTGTTTCGAGGTTAGAGGAATTGAGATAATCGGGTAGGGGTTGGGTCTGTTCTGGCAACCTCTCAAGCTAAATAGCTATCAACCGGTGAATATCAGTTCTCTGGTGTCTAGACGAACTAGCATATCATCCAATTTTTATATCCTAAACTTTTGGAACTTGGATTCTTTACTATGTACAATAGGTGAGGTCAACCCATTACAAGAAACTGTACCTTAATCTGAAAAACATGGTTAGTACAGGTCACGTGGTTTTGATTAGCAGGTAGTTTGACATATATCTCAAGAAGCTGGGTATTGAGAATAGGAGTAAAGACTTCCATATATTCAGCATATAGTAGTTAGCAGATTAGCAACTGCGCAAATAGACCCATTTATCAGAGAGTTGATAGGTCATTCACATAGCGTATTAAGAATGGATATCCGTAGCAGCAAAAACCATTGGAAATATTATTGAATGAATTTATGATTAAGGTCTAGTAGATGCAACGTAAAATAAAAGAAAAGGGCCAAATCCATGCTTCTGGATTTGGCCCTTTTCTTTTATTTGCTCGGATTGTATTTAATACATACCACCCATACCACCCATACCACCACCGCCGCCACCTGGAGGTGGTCCTGCAGGCATTGGAGGGGCTTCCTCCGGGATGTCCGCAACTAAGGCTTCCGTGGTTATCATCAAACCAGCAATACTTGACGCATTCTGTAACGCTACACGAACTACCTTCGTCGGGTCTATTACTCCCGCCTGGAACATATCACCAAACTCATCTCTCAAGGCATCATAACCTATATTGCCGCCTTCTTCCTTGACTCTGGCTACTATCACTGAATCTTCCTGACCCGCATTCTGGGCTATCTGACGTAACGGTTCTTCTACCGAACGACGGACAATATCCGCTCCAACCTGTTCTGAAGGGTCATCAGAATCCAAAGCATCAAGAGCCGAAACAGTTCGTACCAAGGCTACGCCCCCTCCTGGCACAATCCCTTCTTCAACTGCCGCTCGCGTCGCATGCATGGCGTCTTCTACACGGGCTTTCTTCTCTTTCATTTCTATTTCTGTGGCCGCACCTACATTAATCACTGCCACTCCACCCGCCAACTTGGCGAGACGTTCTTGCAACTTCTCGCGATCGTAGTCTGATGTTGTGTCTTCGATCTGACGACGAATTTGCTGGATTCTGCCCTGAATGGCTTCAGAACTTCCTCCACCTTCAATGACCGTCGTGTTGTCTTTATCAATCACTATTCGCTTGGCTTGGCCAAGGTCATTCAGATTGACACTTTCAAGATTAATTCCCAGATCCTCAGAAATCATCCGGCCATTGGTCAGAACGGCTAGATCTTCCAACATTTCTTTGCGGCGATCTCCATAGCCCGGCGCTTTAACCGCTGCACCACGGATAGTCCCTCGAATTCGGTTCACTACCAGAGTTGCCAAGGCCTCGCCTTCAACATCTTCGGCGATAATTAAAAGGGGTTTACCTTGTTGCGCAATGCTTTCAAGTAACGGCACCAGCTCTTTTAAGGTCGAAATTTTCTTCTCGTGGATCAGGATGTACGCATCTTCCAAAACCACCTCCATTCGATCGGAGTCGGTGACGAAATAAGGCGACAAATAACCACGGTCAAACTGCATACCTTCAACCACATCAAGATTAGTGTCAAGGCTTTTGGCTTCTTCCACCGTGATAACACCATCTTTGCCAACTTTCTCCATAGCATCGGCAATCAAATCACCAATAGCCGGATCATTATTGGCAGAAATAGAAGCAACCTGTGCAATTTCCTCTTTGCCGGAGGTTTCCTGGCTGAGTTCCTGAAGAGAATCCACAACCACGTTGACTGCTTTTTCAATACCGCGCTTAATTGCCATTGGGTTATGCCCAGCGGCAACATTTTTCAAACCTTCACGGTAAATTAACTGTGCCAGAATAGTAGCCGTTGTCGTGCCATCACCAGCGACATCACTGGTCTTAGACGCTACTTCCTTGACCATCTGTGCACCCATGTTCTCATAGGCTTCTTCAAGTTCGATTTCCTTAGCTACAGTGACGCCGTCTTTGGTAATCGTGGGAGCACCGAAGCTCTTGTCGATGACCACATTACGCCCCTTCGGACCAAGGGTTACCTTGACCGCTTCGGCAAGACTGTCAACGCCCCGCTTAATTGCCCCGCGAGCCTCTTCATTGAAGACTAACTGCTTTGCCATTATTGTATTCTCCTAACACCTTTTGGAATGTACTAAAACTAGATTATTGCCAGAATATCGTCTTCACGCATGATGAGATATTCAGTACCTTCGTATGTGACTTCGGTTCCAGCGAATTTTCCGAATAACACTTTGTCGCCTTCAGACAGGTCGACTGACCGTCGTTCGCCGTCATCGGCGCGCGCACCTGGGCC
>PBXZ01000154.1:0-11417 GCA_002729415.1 Candidatus Poribacteria bacterium
GCTGGGAATGGCACGGTGATCCCGCCATAGTTGCTGTTCGTTGGAATGGCGACTTTTTTATTGGAATATTCTAGGTGCTAAGACTCGTTGTTAGCCCACAATTGTTCAAACCGTTTGGGTGTCATGTTCAGCAGCTTAGCCTGCTCAACCAGCTCTCGGTCCAGATCCACAGGCATCATCGCCTGCCGATTATCAACCGCCACTGTCACCCGCGCCACCCCAGTGCTATACTCGCCGAAAATCCTGAGAGCCAATTCTGACCAGAAAAGGTTCTCAGATTCAATAGCCTTCTCAACCACCGACCGTAACAACTGGGGACGTTTACTCCACAGTGATCGATCCGAGAAATGGTTGATATAACCTTTAACCCAACTTCCGACTCCTTAATCTTTTGAAATCCTTCCTGATCATACCCATCATCTGAGCTAATCTGTGGCCTGCCTCATAAGGAAACATGGCCAGGAAGGCCAAAGCTTTGCGTCTCTTCTCACCCATCTTCAACCAGGCTAAACCTACTAGCGATTCCACTTCACTATAAGCCTCCTGATATAGCTCAGCTTCAAAGCTAGGCACTACAGCCCGGGCCATTCGTTCCTGTTCTTGCTCTCGGTCTAGACTGGCTATCTCCCCCATCAACATATATTCAAGATAACGCTCGATAATCAGGGCAATGGTCTCTTTTCTTAGCTTTCGCTGTTTTCGTCCTTTTACTTTTGGCATCTTCCACCTTAATAGTAACCGTTTAATACTTAAATCAGAACCTATAGGCTAGTCAAACACGGATCTTAACATGCGAATAATATTATATTACACACAGTTAAATGGTATGGGGTTGTTACGGGAAAGGTTAGCAGTGATAGGAGGAAAGATGTCTACCTTACAGCCGAATTGCTTCGAGCTATAGCCAAATCCTACTTTACAAGAATGTGGCGATGTTGTATATTGATGTTACCCAATTCCTGCTCATACTTGGGCAAAGCTTTAATTACGATCTACTTTGAAATCTGAGAATAGGAGATATTGAAATGAAACGTATTGGATTATTAGTTCTGTTGTTTTTTTTAACTTCTAGTTCTATTTTTTCTGAGAATAAAGTGTTGGATTTGGATGGAGACGGCGACTACGTCCAAATTCCTGCCGGTGTCTGGTTCAACGGTGCTTTGACTATTGAAGCCTGGGTTTATGTCAAAGAATATAGATCTTGGTCCCGGTTGATTGACTTTGGCAATGGGGCCGATCAAGATAATGTTTTGCTAACTTTAACCAGAGAAGAAACAGGAATTCCTGGCTTGCACATAGTAAAAAGTGGAGGGCTTGAGAGTCCTACCGCTCTGAAATTGAATAACTGGACTCATATCGCCTTTACCCTAAAAGGTAATTCCTCTTTAATCACTGGTAAAGCGTCACCGATGACGTGTTCTCTCCTGATCAATGGTCACTCTGTGAGCTAAGGGCGTTTTTCTGCCCCACCCCGAAATGTTGAACGTCGGAAGAATTTCATTGGTCGTAGTAACTGGAAAAATGAAGATGCAGAAGCAATGTTTGACGAAATCAGGATTTGGAATCTAGCCAGATCTGCCACAGAAATTCAACAGGCAATGGATGGTTCCTTGTCTGGTAGTGAAAAAGGGTTGGTGGGATACTGGAATTTTGACGATGGAACAGCTGATGATTTGTCTGCTAATGGTCATGATGGGGACTTGAAGGGGGGGGCCAAAATTATTACCTCTCCACTCTCACTGGTTATGGCCAATAGGATTGCTAATCTAGGACAAACGTTTGAGTTTGATATTTTTATTCAACATGCCACCAAAGGGGACAATCTGACTTTCGATTTAACTTATAACCCTCTGCTACTGAGAGCAGAAGAAGTAAAAAAGAGTAATGCAATTAGCTCTTGGCAGGAACCAAAAATTGATTACCAAAAAGGCGTTATTAGCTTGGCCCATCTATCTCATGACAGAGTTGACAATCGCTTCCAGACCAAATTAGTAACTGTTAATTTCCAATCATTAAAAACTGGTCAAAGTCAATTACAAATTGAGCATCCTCAACTGATTAGTGCTGATGGAAAACATAAATCAGTTGAAGCTGTTGAGGCCACGATTAAGGCCTTTCCACAAGCTAATTTGATGCAAGCTTTCAAAGAGCTAGAGGTGAAAAATATTTTTGCCACTAAAAATAAGAAAGAGACGGTCAAAAAAGAACAGCTACTGAAAATGAGCCAAACAGATCACAATCTAACTGTTGCTGATATTTTCCCCTCTGATCGAGTCTTAGATATTCAAATTGTGATTGACCAGGATGATTGGGATACTATACGGCACCAAGCACGAGCTGCTCAAACAGCATTGTCTGAGCAGCGGAAATATTCCCCCACCGATCGCCCTTACACCTATACTCAAGCCAGTTTTTCCATTGACGGAGTGGTGTTTCCTAAGGTCGGTATCCGAAAGAAAGGCTTTCTTGGCTCTTCACGAAATTCCGATCGACCATCACTTAAAATCAAGCTCAATCATATAGATGAAACGGGTCAAATTGATGGATTAACCAACCTGACTTTTAATAATAATCAACAAGATGTCAGCCTGGTCAGCCAATTTCTGGCTTATAGACTATTCAATGCCTCTGGCACCCCGGCACCTCGATGTGCTTATGCCAAAGTGACGGTTAATGGTCAAAATTTAGGTATTTATACGCATGTAGAAAGAATACACCGTCCTTTACTAAAACGCGCATTTGGCAATCAAAACGGTGTTTTGTATGAAGGAACGCTGGTTGATTTTTTACCCGACTGGTCTGGTAGTTTTGAACACAAATTTGGTTCTGATAAAAAAGGAAGAAAACTAATTCAGCAATTGATCGACGTCCTACACCAGCCGAGTGAAAATATCGAGGCAGAGATAGGTGAAATAGTTGATTTAGATTCTTTCTATACCTTCTGGGCTATGGAAGGATTACTAGGCTTTTGGGATGGATATTCAGGCAACCGTAATAATTTCTTTATTTATCTCAACCCGGATACAGAAAAGTTCCACTTTATTCCTTGGGGGGCAGATAGTCTGTTTGAAAAATACAGTCGAATTAAGGAAGGTGAAACAGACCCAATTTCAGTAAAAAAACAGGGAGTCATAACGCACCATCTGTATCAATCAAAAGCAGGGAGAAACAGTTACGAGCAAGCATTAAGAGAAATTTTGGACAAATACTGGGATGAGAAAGATTTATTAAAAGAAACAGAAAGAATAGAGACTTTAATCAAGCCATATCTAACCCGAGAAACAGTTGCCGAGCTTATAAAAGAAGAAACTAGAGGATTGATTCAATGGTTAAAAGGCGTTTCAAATGAAGAACGTGAGGAAGCCCTAAATGGTGAAAAACTTAGGCATCTCTCCTCAGAATTGGGTGTTGATCATCTGGTAATGAAAGAGATGATTGTTAAAGGTATAGAAAAAGAATTAGAAAATGACGAAAAAGGTAAAGATAAAGGTAGGAGAATACAATCAGCCTATAGATTTGTTCAATCATTAGAAGAACGAAGGCAGTTTATCCAGGATCGTCAGGATGAAATCATGGCAGAGATTGCCGACGGAATGCCAGAATGGAATGAGGATTTGGTAGATCCTTCTTGGTGGATTCAACCTGCTAACAAACGATCGTTTTGGACGGCGATTGCAAATGGTAACATCAAATCGGTAAAAACACACTTAATCCAAATCGATATTAACGCTCAAGATTCTGTTTTCTTCGGCCTAACACCACTATCAATAGCTGCTGGAGCAGGACAAGCTAAAATGGTTAAATTCTTACTGAAACAGGGGACCAATATCAACGCTAGAAATAAGGATGGTGGAACAGCTTTGCATGGTGCAGCTTTCTTAGGACGGCCTAAGTCAGTCCAACTTCTGCTTGAAAACGGAATTGATATTAAAGCTAAAACTAACAATGGTATAACCGCAGTTGATTTAGCAAAAATGGATTGGAGTAACACCGACTTTATTGGTCAATCTTTGCAAATTAAGTTGAATCGTTCAGAAATTGACAAAGGTAGAACCCAAGTGACTCAATTGTTAGAATAATAGATTATAAAACTAGTTTTGATTTGTAAGTAAATAGCGTGAATTTTTATTCGACAAGAACCAATTGAGAATTCTAAATGACTAGAAGGCTAGGTGAGTGACAAACTAGTTAGCGATCAAGACCTGCGCAATAGATAACTTGTGTACGGGGTAATCAGTCGGGTATTATCAGCCCTTAGTTGGTGCCCTTTTCTGCGCTCCACTAGCCTCTTCCTTTTCTGCTTCCAAGTATGATTTGATTTCTGCTTGACCTGTCAATCTAGACTGTAAAATTATTTTTTGATATAATGAAAATCACCAACAAACCCATTAAATCGCATAACCAGGTACCATTTCTCTGTGTCGAGAAGTTCCTGATCTTCCTGTCGGCATTTTATATTTATAAAAAGCTCTATTTTTTTAATGCTAAACAAAGGGACGATGTCTATGAGCAACAATCCATCAAATAATCTTACCTTTCAAAATTATGAACAAGCTATAGCTTGGCAAAAAGGGCATCGAGCTTCAATACCTAAAATTGGCCAAACAACTCCAGATTTCCAATTATTAGATCTTGAAGGCTAGAATCCTGTTTCATTGTCTAGTTTCCGTAATCATAAACCCGTAGCCTTGGTTTTCGGCAGTTTCAGCTGACCACCATTTGTCGAGCAGTCGGTCAGTCTGCAACAACTTTATCAACAGTACCATCAGCCGGTTGAATTTTTAGTTATTTATATTCGCGAGGCTCATCCAATAGATGGTTGGGATATCAATAGCCCAAATCGAATTCTCGATCCTCAGACTATCGAGCAGCGGCGCCAAGTCGCTGGTGAGTGTGAACAAGCCATGAGGTACGGAATACGCACCTATGTGGATGAGATGCATGATCCAGTGATGGCAGCATACGCGGCTTGGCCTGAACGACTCTATCTTGTTGACAAAATAGGGCAGATAGCTTATGTNGGAGGAGAGGGCCCATTTGGATTTAAACCAAGCCAGCTTAAAGAAGCTATTGCTAAATTACTTGAAGTTTGAAGGCGGGTAATANTGCCAGGTATGGATATAATCATACGATACCAGCACGAAGGGTAATCCCCTAACTAGCCAGTCCCCTTGGATCGTTTCCTAGATTTTATGTGACGGATTCGAAATACCGTGGTGGGGGCATCAAGTTCCCCACCAGCAATTAGCGGACAGAGCTCAGCGGCGCGGCTTGTCTGTGTCCACTGGAGCACCTGGTTCGGCCCGTCCACGTACGCCCGGGATCCACCTTGCTCCAGCATATTCATATGCTCCCAGGTCGGGCGCCNGCCCGAGGAATTCATCCGNAATCCCGGCCACCGGCTGGCCAGCATCAATGGCGGCGGCACCGGTTTTGAGNNTGAAATTCCTGTTCGCAAAATCCTCCAGTTGAGCCGCCGGTCTNGNACTCAGAAATAGATTGTTGGTTTTGGTATATTTGTAGATATTTCCATAACCGCCGGCGGTCCAGTAACCAGGCCTATGGTTGGACCACTGGTTGTAGGTGTGAGTTCCCACATCGCGGCAGTTGAACAGCGTATTATTGTACAACCTGTGCCCCTCGGCTGGGCCATTCACCCGTATTCCGGCTTCACAATTCCATAGGACGTTGTGGTCCACGACAAAGTTCTGGCAGTAGTTATCGAGGTAGATGCCTGGATTGGGTCCCTGACCTCTGTTGTCGTGAACCCAATTGTAGGCGATGCGCGTGCCTTTTCCATCACGCCCCCACACATAAATCAGCCCCAGATCCTTACAGATCAATCCGGAATCAGAGATATCGTTGTAACGAATGTCGTCCGCTGAAGCCCCGTATAATTGGATGCAGTCGCGCCCGGTGCGGCGTATGGTGTTGAACCAGATCCGGTTCCGGCCGCTGACCTTCCCCGGCACCTTTGACAGAGAGATCGGGCAGGAATAGGTTCCGGAGTAGTCGATATCGCTGATCTCGCAGCGCGTAATCAGATTCCGTGCGCCCCTAATCACGATGCCGGAACCTGCCGAGTATTTGATGGTACACCCTCGAATCGTGTTGTTGCTTCCTTGAACCAGGATGCCGTTGTGCCCCTTATCGACACCACCATCGGCCGCCATCCCACCCCATGTAAAGTAGGTAAAGTGGCTCGGATAGATCACCCGACTGCTCTCAAGCGTGCATGAGTTGCCGATCAAGCGAACGCTTCCTGTGGTAACATTGATTCCTTTGATCTCCACGTGAGACCGTCCGTTGTAATCAATACATAGCGTGCGGCGCTTGACCTCTACACGAGCAGAGGTGATGTCTGTTCCATCGGGCGGCCAGAAATAGAGACGTCCGTCTTCGAGATGCCACTCCCCCGGTGCATCCAGCGCGCCGAGAACACCGCTCACATAGCCTTGACCTGCCTCCTGGTACCACGGTTGAGATTTTTCAACCAGACTGAGTGTGCCAACCCTGTAATCCTTGATTTGCGCACATTGGCTGGTCCAGCGGTGGCCAAATAAACCGATAACCAACCCTCCATTCCAGAAACCATCGGGCTGGGTGAGAAGCGGTGAGGTGATGCGGCTGTCGCTGGCACTCATTTTGATGCAGGTAGGTCGGTGCAGATCGGTGCTCGTTTCGTTGGGGAAACGAGCCTGGTGCATCATGCGTCCATTCAGGAATACTTGGTTGAATCCGGGATCTAGTACTTTCGGAACCTTGGTCTGTAGAATGGATCCCTTGTAGGGCTTCCAGTTTCCCACAGGATCAGCACCGCTGATNACCACGGNCTCCCCATCAGCGGCCATAAACGTCAAGGGNTGGGCTTNGGTTCCGGAGTGGCGAACGATGAGAGTTTCGCGGTAGATGCCCCCACCAAGGATTACGGTGTCACCCCCCTCTGCCTGCCAGGCAGCGCGAGCCAGCGTGCGAAAAGGATTCTCACGAGTACCGGGGTTCTTGTCAAGCCCGTCATGGCTGACATAGAAATCCNTCGCCTGAACGTAACAAGGCGGGNACAGGAGTAGTAAAGCAAGGATACTACCCATCNAANCNGCTGATGATTGTTTCAAATGTCTTACTCTTGTATTTTTGAGCCGAGTATATATTAGCCAACACTTTTGCGCTTAGTCTATATTGATTGTCACGAAACAAGCTACAGACTGGCAGGTGAAACCAGCCTTAGCGGCGCGGGAAATTTACTACGGGTAGTTTCGGGGGATTTCACTCTCTCCTCTGCCCGATGAAGTGCCTGCCACCAACGCTACCGGGGAATGCTTCACTAGTTCACGCTCTGCGGTACTAGAATTAAACAGGCATATTGGGTATGAAGCCAGTGTTCTGTAGTCCAAACCATCCGATAACTTTGGCGAAATGAGCATTACCTGATCGATTTCGATCGATCAGCGATTAGCGAGAAATGGCTTTGTTTATGAAAGTATTTGTACTCAACACTAATAAACAACCTCAAGTATTGACAGCGATACAGCATAATTATTAAAATGATTTGCCACCGTTCATTACCCATAGGCCTTTACTCGGGCGACTACTTGTGGTACTGTGAGACTGGAGCTAAGCATAAACTAAATGATGATTATTTTCTGTAATATGCAGCCATATGAAAGTGAGAATGGTCTAAAACTGCTACATCCGTTTTTATTTATTTTAATAATGCTGCTGTTGCCAGTAACACAGGTACCCGCCGGCGACCCGGCCCTAAATATTCTCCAAAATGGCGACTTTGACCGTAATCTTGAGCCGCGGAGTCATTGGACTGATGCCAATGCGATTGCGACTTTCCAAACGGCAGGTAAAAAAGCTAAGCCCATAACGGGTAAAAAGGTGGCATACATCAGAATTAGTAAGGCGGGTAATGCGGCTCGGCACACCCAGTTCTACCAGCAACCGTTTGCTTTGACCCAAGGAAAGAACTAAGGGAAAAAAGGTATGGAGTGCTGAATTGGTAACTCCTTGATACGTAGCAAATTTCGGAGTATTTAACTATGATGAAACCCAATCTGCTCTATATTTTTACCGACCAGCAACGGTTGGATACCATGGCCTGTTATGGTAACGATCGGATCGAGTCGCCGGCCTTGGATGCCCTGGCCAATGAAAGCTTTGTCTTCCAACACCCCTATGTCAGTCAGCCGGTTTGCAGCCCCTCGCGGGCAACGATGCTGTGCGGCTTGTATCCTCACACAGCAAAAGTACCGGCCTGTAATGTGCCTTTGCCTGGCCATGTACAGACGATTGCGGAGATGGTTTCGGGTGATTATCAGTCTGCCTATATAGGCAAGTGGCATCTGGGCGACGAGATCTTCCCTCAACACGGCTTTACTGAGTGGATCGCAACAGAGGATGCCTACCGCCAGTTTTTCTCTAGCCCGGAAAAACATCAGCATCGGAGTGATTACCATCATTTTTTGATTGGGCAGGGAGTGAGGCCGGATTCGATGTCGCTTGGGCAACCGATTTTTTCACGATACCTTCAGGCATCTCAACCAGAAGTACTGACCAAAGCCTCTTACCAGGGCGACAGAGCCACACGT
This sequence comes from Candidatus Poribacteria bacterium, assembly GCA_002729415.1. Classification (GTDB taxonomy): domain Bacteria; phylum Poribacteria; class WGA-4E; order WGA-4E; family UBA9662; genus UBA9662. The sequence continues at coordinate 8,595 of PBXZ01000154.1, forward strand.
TTTATTCGACAGAGTGGGGAGCAGCCGTTTTTGTTGGTAGTGAGTTATCTGGAGCCACATCCACCCCACACGGGGCCGCTGAACAGCTATTACGATCCTTGGAACTTACCGACGGGGCCAAATTTCAGGCTGAAACCTCCAGCCAACGCTTCGCTGCTCAACCGGGTACTGTCAGCCTATTATATGGAATCTCAGGAAGAGGGGTACGATTTACGCACAGAGGAAGGCTGGCGCCGGGTTCGGGGGCGTTACTGGGGAAATGTGACACTGATGGATCGTTCAGTGGCCCAAATTCTTCAAGCACTGGAGGAGAGTGGGAAAGCCGATGAGACGATTGTGGTATTCACCAGTGATCACGGTGAGATGCTAGGTGATCACGGGATTCTGGGTAAAACAGTGCTTTACGAAGAATCGGTCAAAGTGCCACTGCTGATTCGTGTTCCTTGGTTGGGCCGACAGCAGAGACGAATCGAAGGCAACCTGAGTCAGGTCGATTTAGTTCCAACACTACTGGATTTGATGGGACAAGCAATACCGGATCATCTGCAGGGACAAAGTCGACTCGAGGTGCTCAACGGACAGGCAACGCTTTCGAACAACGATGTGTTCATCCAGTGGAACCGCAGTGATGGTCATCCTCGCCCGGGTGAAGGTGGGGTAAATCCGGCCATGTCAACCCCCTGGCGATCAATAGTGTCAGCAGATCGGTGGAAGTTGAATCTGAGTGCACACGACCAGTGTGAGTTATACGATTTGAATGCCGATCCATACGAGATTCAAAATCTGTTTGACAGCCTGGAACAGCGAAACCGGGTACGTGATCTGACTAGTCGGATTCGAGCTTGGCAGATAGAAACCGGAGATACAACTACACTTCCTAAGATTGGATAGATACAGATTGGATAGATATTGACGGAGGAGAAAATTTAATGGCCAATCACAAACCAAATATTTTGTTGATGTTCAATCGTAGTGTGCGGGAGAGGTATNTCCCGCCGNAGCAATTGGAACGCCTGCANGCNTTGGCCAATTGGGACTGGTTTGATTGTCAAGGTGGGGGGATTTATCAATCTCACCGAGATCCAGCCACAATCCAGCGACTCTTGGAACAGGTGGAAGAGATAGACGGTATGGTGGTCTGTCATGGCGCCCCCAGAATTGACGCCGAAATTTTAGATCGAGCATCTCATCTGAAGTTCATCGGCGAACTGGAAGGCGACCGATTTGCGGCTCGAATCGACTTGGAAGCTTGTTGGCAGCGGGGGATCCGTACTGTGGATACTACCCAAGGGTCATCCTATCCGGTGGCCGAGTGGGCCTTGGCCTTGATGCTGGTTTCCTTGCGCAACGCGGGTGCAATGTTCCGGCAGATTATTGCAGGAACCCCCCTAGCGGAGAGGAGAAGCGAAAGCAGCAGGGCATGCTTTATGGCAAACGAGTTGGACTCATCGGATGTGGACATATGGGACGGCGGTTGATCAAGTTATTGCAAGGGTTCGCAGTGGAGGTATGGGTCTACGATCCTTATCTGCCACCCGAAATGGCCGAAGCCATCGGCTTTATTCAGACCAGGCTGGATAACCTTCTCACACAGTGTAATGTGGTGGTCTGTGTTGCCCCTCTGACTCCGATAACTGAGGGCATGATCGGTAAACGGGAATTAGACCTCCTTCCTGCTGGATCTGTCTTTGTCAACGTGTCACGGGGGAAGATTGTGGATTCCCAGGCGTTGATCGAACGGTTGAAGCGAGGAGATATCACCGCCGGGATTGAAGCCTTTGATCCGGAACCGATTCCATCGGACAGTGAAATTATCGATTTGCCTAACGTTTTTTTAAGTCCTCATTTCGCCGGGGCCACAGGGGATGACTACCCCCATTTTTTCAGGCTAATGGTAGATGAACTCGAACGCTTCTTTCAGGGGCATCAGACCTGGTTCGACCTGACCATGAGATCTCGAGCTAATCGGGAAGGGAAAGTCCCAGAACAAATTTAGGCTGGGTTGAGGTAGAACAGGCCACACTTGTCAGGGATTCAGGGATTGTTGTGATAGACAACGATGCTGGAAAAGGGGTTAGGTTATTAGGGTTAAACTCTCAAGATCGAGGGGGCATAATGCCGTGTATGGGGGGAGTTGAATTTTTCCAGAACGGAGTTCAGTTCCCCATCTTCTCTATTCTTACATCTAAATTGCAAATCAGAACCAATGTTCAAGAAACAGGCCTGCATCAGTTGATGAAATCCACAACTTTAGGCCCATCCTGAAGACTGCCTTTCAGCGAGAGTCTGACCGACAAATATAGGCTAACAGAAAAAGGTCAAAGCAAAATTTCGCCACCAAAAGACCACTCCTATAATCGGGATCAATCCGGCCTTTTCACAGCTCAGTCTGCATACCTACCATAGTTGTGGACACCGATTAGGACCTCTGCTCTGCTATACAGCTAGGGAGCGACATCAAACGGTGAGCGGGCCTGGGCTAACACCTTTGACTTTTTGCCCGCTCACTGGCAGAATCAACAACGCTCCTCTGCCCGTCGTGCTTTTAATCGCAGTAGGCCACGTGCCAGCCATCTTTAAATCTGTGATTTACTCTTCTTGATTCTGATACAGTTTTGACTGACCAGAAATCCACTAATCTTGCCTCCATAATGGCGGTTATCAATCTCATGTTGAAAATCAAAGCAGAATCAACCCTCCAAAACTATCTGTCACAAGTCTCATCCATCCGACCGCAAAGCAAATAGTGATTTCGATTCCTCCATCAGCTTTTGTTACTTTAGTCTAATCACAATAGTCAGGTGTATATGATCAAATTTAGAG
>PBXZ01000155.1:0-9983 GCA_002729415.1 Candidatus Poribacteria bacterium
CGGTCATATTCGCCAACTGCCCAACCACGTTTCTTGTCGACGAACCAAACACCATTAAGTCCAAAATCGCTGACAAACTGATGTCGCTTCCAATTTTTTCCACCGTCTTTGGTGTACAATACATCGCTATCCTCACCAACAACCCAACCTTCTTTCGAATTGACAAAGAAAATATCTCTCAGCATGGCCAAAGTTCCACTTTTCTGTAGATGCCAATGTTTACCTCCATCATCTGTAGCAGCAATTAAACCTTCATCGCCAACTGCCCAACCATATTTTCGATTGGTGAAGTAGATGGCTTTGAAATCACCGCTGGTTTCGACCTCTTGACGTCTCCACGTTTTGCCACCGTCGTTAGTATGAACAATCAGTCCCTCCAAACCAACAATCCATCCGCGCAGGGCATCAGTAAAGTGAAGGTCAGTGAAGTGGGTTTCCCAATCAGCTTTTCGTGCAACTTCCGTCGTGCAACCAATCAGCAAGGTTGCCAGTATTGTGGTTATCGCCATGGAATGGTGAATTCTTTTAAATGCGTTTTTCATCTGATCCTACCCATTATTTATTTTTTCTTGATTGTTCTGTCCTGATGTCAGATTATCAATTAGCAGTTCCACTACGTTTTCGCGGCCCTATTTCTAGATCGTTGGCAGAATTCCTGTCGCACTCTTTTCGTTCCTCAGATGATGCATTCATGAGCTGGTCACGCATATCTTGCCAGTTGCCGTTCTTAGCGAGCGTGCTTCCATTTCGATTTTTACGTCCTTGGCGATCTTCATTTCTCGCTTCGGAATCATTTTTGGATTCACGTCTGCCACGACCTTCGCTTTTGTTGTACCATCACTGAGAAACTATATTTTACTAACCTCGATAGGCTAGATGCGTTCAGCTACATCCAAACTTAACTTGCTAGGCTATGATTTTGCAAACAGTTGCTCACTTGCCTTTTGACAAACAGAAATGTAGTAAATTTGAAAAATTAATCCATTTTTCAGATTAATCAGCTTGTTTATCTTCTAGCATATTCTTTAGGGTTAGTTCACCATTTTACAATGAAGATTCTAAGGGAAGTATCTATTGATTTCTGTTAGGATATTGCCTGTTGAACATCGGATTCACCAATACCAGTAGCCTCAGACATTTCTTTCAACGTGGGTTTTACACTTGAAGTTATCGGATTAGACGTAGATCAAGGGATTTAAGCTTATGCATTCCGCAATTATGTGATCACGGACGAACTATTCGTGCTTGGTTATCTTGCATCGTTGCGTACTTAACTGGATTTAACCCGCGTCGATAATCAAGCTTTTGATGGCCGAGCAAACCAACATTACCTTCCTGAATTCCTACATCTTCAACGATACGTTGCGACCTCGGAATTTTAAGATGATTGATGTTACAAGCTCCTAAGCCAACACCTACAAATGTCTCTACCAGAAGATTCGTCACCGAGTTCGACTGTCTTCGTCACCCATATGCAAAACATCTAAAACCTACTCTTAACCCGTCCCCAAACCGCTGATAAATGCTGGTCGCGTTTTTTGACAGCCAGTACGGTATTATACTCTGCCAGTTGAAAGACCTCTTCATCTGGATTGATTAACTTGACGGGACCAACATTCTTAGCCAGCCACATATAACTCAGATTCCGTTTTTGGTTGTTCCCTCGAGTAACAACAACATCTTCAGATATTTTCAAGCATCTTTGGAAAGTTCCCGCTGGCACAGTGACGGTCTCCACTTTGACTACTTTTCTTTCTGTTTTTATTTTAATTGCCCCATCGTTGTTAGAAGATATCCATTTTGACCCGAGGTGGATTGGATTCGGCACGAAGTCTTGCGGAGGATTAAAGGTGAAAACCCCACCTGCCAACCTCTGATTTCCTACAGCAGGAGCGTCCCGTAGTACCAGTAGGACTTGCCTGATTCCATCAGGCTGGGTAACAATGAAACGGGTGCTGACAGACGTTTCGTTGTTCTGGGTGGAAATAACCCTTACACCGCCTTGTTGTATATCAGCTGGAAGCCTTTGTTGGCCTTCAGGGCCGCCTGCACCTGCTCTCTGTACTTTAGGGCCGCCTGCACCTGCTCTCTGTACTTTAGGGCCGCCTGCACCTGGTCTCTGTACTTCAATGCGATTTGCCGCCTCTTCTGACGTTGCCACCTTGATAGTATAGCGGTCTTTTCCGTTATCCCCATGAAAAACCCATTTATTTCCCACAGCAACAGGATAATAACTGTTGGCATAGCTAATTAAAGTGAAACTGAAAATAAACCCAAATACAGTTAGGAAGAGGATCTGTTTGTTTTTAAGTTTGAATTGATTTTTTCTTCCTGTAGGACTTCTTGACACCATACTGTTTTACTCCTTAAATAAAGTGGAATTCATACCATGTTTTTTTGTTATAAGTAAAGTGTGATAAAGTCTTTCAAGCTGAAAAAAATAAATTTAGTTACTGAAACCGGAAGAACGTCTGTTACTCTCAATTACAGTCTTTAATCAGTAGCAATACAATATAGGTTTTGATATCCTTTTAAGTATATTTCGTTATCAACAATTGCCGGTGAGGCTTGAAAGCCATCATCAAGCGAATTTTCCGCCAACACCCCAAATTCTGTACCGTGTTTCAGTACCAGCACCGCTCCATTACGCCCAGCGATATATAACCGCCCGCTAGCTCCAACCGGTGAGGCATAAACACCAGAAATATTTGGCAACCGCTCAGGTCCATAATAAGTCTGACCTGTTTCGGCGTTGAAGCAGGATAGAATTCCATCATTACTTTTCAGGAAATACAAGTTCCCTTGATAAAGCAGCGGTGACGGTGTATACGGAGTATTCCTGCCGTCATAACTCCAGACAATTGCGTCGGACCCAGTAATATCATCCTTGGATCCTTCCAGCCGAATAGCTTTCAGGGCGTTTCCTCTGAAACCACTCATTACATAAAGGAGGCCATTCTCAAAAACAGGCGATGGAATAACATTGGCGGTTAGCCCATCCATTTCCCATATGATTGAACCTGAAGAAATGTCGTAGCTTTGCACGCGATTAGTCGCACTGGTGATGACCTGCCCGATGTTATTCTGTTCAACTACAATAGGGGTCGACCATGATGTTCTTTCATCCCGATCGACTCGCCATAATTCCTGACCATTGGTTTTGTCCAAGGCAACAATAAAAGACTGGCCTTCGTGATCCCAATTGATGACGATTGTATCGCCATGCAAAGCAGGAGAACTGCCTTCACCAAAGTTATTTCTAGTTTGCATATCACCAAAATCTTTTTCCCATTTCAGATTGCCTTCCATGTCCAGACAGTACAGACCATTAGAACCAAAATAGGCAAAGATATGGGTGCCGTCGGTAATAGCAGAATTCGATGCTAAAGTGCTATCATCCCGCGATGGATACCCATGCGGAACGGCTTCACGGACAGTTGATTGCCAAATTATTTTGCCGTCTGCGCGGTTAATGGCCAAGGCCGTGAACTTTACCGGATCGCCCGCAGCTTTACCNCCATCGCCACGTGAGCGATTACCTGNACCTCTTATNATGTCCACTGCTTCATCAAGAGGAATACCGAAAAACAACTCATCCCCTTCATNTNTTNTNTCTTCTTTAGATACTGGCTTATCAATCTCAATAGCAGTNAGAATGAGTACTTTATTTTCCCAGACGATTGGTGAAGCATTCCCTTTGCCCGGNATCTTNATTTTCCAACGAATATTTTGATTCTCACTCCATTCAATCGGTGGATTGGCATGTGGNGCNACACCAGTGGCTAAGGGNCCTCGCCATTGTGGCCAGTATTTATCATAATCNGATCTGTTTTGCGCTCCCAACGAGACAGATAAAAAAAGATAAAGGCAAGAAAACAGGGCTATGGTCCTTTTCATAAAATAATTCCCTCCATACTTCAGTCTTGAGTCTTTTTTATTTTTCTATTTAGAGTTGATCTTTTTTTCTAACTGCCGTCAAGAATAAGTTTTTTTGTTGAACTTTAATTGCCAATTTTAACGTGGTTTTTCGCTTATCCACACTATGAGTTAATATTAAAAGGAATTTAAACAGAAATTGCTCTATTATAGCATAGCTAACACAATAGATGTAGCTATGCTATAATAGAGCAATCCCAATTGATTAGGGAAAATAGTAGTTGGGAAAAAGAATCTGAAAATTAGTTCTGGCTATGGTCAGGTCTGTCGCCACCGCGCCTTTCACCACGATTACCACCACCACGTCTTTCACCACCTTCACCGCGATTGCGACCACCAGACCTGTCTCCGCCACGCATACGATTTTGTTGAGATTGCTGCCACTTGTCAAGTTTGGCCAACTGCTCTTCAGTTAACACTTTTTCAAGTCCTGATTTAAACTCACTGTTAACTGATTGCATCTTTTCACGAATTGCTTGGAAACCGCCGGATTGACCGACTTCTGCCATGGTTTTCTTCAAATCATTATAAGCTTTTTGGAAAANNGGGCGGGNCTTTGTCAAAGTTTGATCGTNAGCTTTGATGGAGAAAGTGAGTTCTACCCATGAACCTCCGATGAAGGTGGTTGCTAGATCCATCCGCCCACCACCACGACGTTGACCGCCGCGTTGACGTTGACGCTGTTCACGTTGGGCCTCGGTTGTTTGATCAGCAACAAAAANCCCGATAATCATTGTCGCACAAATTGCTAGAGTTAAAAACCATTTGCTTCTCATAATTGTATCTCCTCTATAGTTAGGTTAACACAGTGTCGTTTGACACGTTTTTTTATCTTAGCTAAACAAGTGTATTGGTACCTGTCTACAGTTTCAGACAAAATCAAATTGATTTTGTTCGAAAAAAATAATTGTTCCCATTTTTTTATGTAGAGCATTTTTCTGGCTTACAACTCACCACGCAAATAGGGAAAAATCTCCTTCTGCAAACACTTACGTNCGTTGAAGAGATGCGCCTTTACNGTACCGACGCTCCGCTTCAATTTTCGTGCAATCTCCGAAAGCTTCATCCCATCCTGATGGCGAAGGATAAAGACTTGGTGTTGCTGGGGTGGTAGCTGTAACATTGCTGTTCTGAAATGAGCCAACAGTTCTTTGGTTTCGATGAATCGTGTTGGTGGAGGGAATTTCAAATCTACAACCTCGGCCAGCAGATCATCAGTGGATTTCGAGGTGTTAATTCTCCTGTTTCGGCACCTAATTTGTTGGCGTGTATGATCGATACAGAGATTGATGGTAATACGGTAGATCCATGTATAAAACTGGCACTGTCCGTTGAAACGGGGCAATCCTCGATAGGCTTTAAGGAACACATCTTGGGTAATATCAAGTGTGTCCTCATGCTTTGTAGCGTATCGTTGGGCCAATTGATAGATCGTGGTTTGGTAACGGATAACCAAATGGTTGAAAGCTGNCTCCTCTCCACGCTGAAACCGTTTAACAAGCAGTGCATCGTCAGGATCCGCTTGAACAGATTGCGGGATTTCTTGGGTTCCTGTAGCCATCATTTATTTCCTATTGCTGTTCTTTCTGTCGAATTCAAAAGTATGACTGACTCTGAACTAATAATAAGTCAGTTTTTGAGTTAAAATAAAATAGACTGAGACTCGAAATATCCCGATCTGTTTTATGTGATTGCATCATATTAATTTCTGACCAATGACAGAAATTATAGTTTTTCTTCTGTTGATTTCATGCAGAATTGGATAGTACTTACGGTTTATGAATTTGCTGTAATGTGTTTTTCCTAACATGGTAATTCCCCTTTGCTTTGAATGTGATGGTTTTTTATTTTTCTTAATGTTTCCATTTCATTAGACAAGGAGGGCTCTTTTTTGTTCGGGAAAATCGAAAAGATTTTGTTGGCAATTTAAGAATAGCCAAATTTCTGTACTTCAGTTTGAACTTAAAATATAATGTCTTTATTCGAAAAGATCTTGAGCTGAATACAACACTCAAATACGGGATTTACAACGTTTCTTAGATGAAGGAAAAGCCACATGGGAAGACCAAAATATTTGGAAAACNTATTAAACAAGTTACTAGTACATACCCCTANGGTCANACTAATTACACTNAGNNTCATGATTATAGGAAACTTAATAATGAACGAAACAGGTCAGACTCAAGTCNATCCAACACGGGATTTNTTAGCAAAATCAGAACGTCATCACCAGTGGGTAAAGATCAAGGCAGAAAATGGGCATATAGTCAATGCCTTNCTTACCTTTCCAGAGATCAAGGAAAAAGCAACAGCGGTTATTGTCATCCATGAGAACCGAGGATTAACAGATTGGGTCAGGTTGGTTGGNGACCAACTGGCCAAGCACGGTTTTGTTGCTGTTTGTCCCGACTTACTTTCCGGTNAAGGATCAGAGGGTGGAGGNACAACGAGCTTTTCTTCTAGNNATGATGCCCGCCGCGCGATTTACGNTCTTTCCTCAGACCAAGTCACAGCAGANCTCAAAGCGGTAACAGAATATGTCCACAACCTGNCATCAACAACGGACAAAGTTGNCGTAACTGGATTTTGCTGGGGAGGAGCNCANGCATTCCGCTTTGCTACCAACGAAANTTCGATCGCCGCCGNCTGTGTTTTTTATGGCCGTCCTCCAAGNAAAGAANAAATTGATANGATCAACTGTCCAGTCTACGGTTTTTATGGTGAGAACGATGAGCGAATCAATTCGACGATTAAAGANACNCAAAACGCTGCTGGTGCCGCAGGGATTATTTANGAACCAGTGATTTATGCCGGTGTTGGCCACGCTTTCTTNAGAAGAGGGATGGAACCGAACGCCNATGAGGTTGANCAAGCAGCNAATCGGCAGGCATGGGAACGATTGCTGAAGTTACTCAACAAGCTTTGAAAGAGGAATCGAAANTAAAACNGNCATCGGTTTCAGAAATACAACCGAAATCACGNGAAAGCTTTTGNTACNTGATTTGAAGCCCCCNCTTGTAATTCNATCGTATCACCTGCTACTTAGCATGATTATGGNTNTTTTCAAGNTTATGGCTTTGAANCTTTGGCCANCTTTTGGNCCTAAAACAATTTAGTNCCAATTGAACTTGTTGAAGTAAATTGAAGCATTTTCGAATAAGAAATTTAGTGTGCATATCCANCNTNTAACAAGNCAAATCTAAAAATCAATCAANGTTNATTAAGGAGTTGGTTTAATCTTTCACAACGACTTAGTGAGTGGGAACCGTTCGTTGATCAACATGATTGGTTCCCCTCGGGCAATCACGCGATAAGTTCGGCTTAAAAACGGCTTGCCTTCCATATGCTTGAGAGTATCTGGTAAATTTGACGTGTACTCTAAGCCATACCATAATAGATCCCGACGAGTCTCCAAACCACTGCGACGTAAGAGTTGTCCCAGTCCCTCTTCACCGACTTCTAATCCTGTTTGGATAACCTTTGGTAGTCGATTATGTACAATCAGTGACTCAGCATAAGTATAAAACACAGGTAACTCGGGCCTCTTGCCTTGGATTATCACTTTACGAGCAACTACAGTGTTTCCTTTGTGTGTGTCAAGCCACAGGTGATTGGTAGATAAAACTTGTTTCTGTTGGCTTAGTTGAATCACTTCTAACGGAGCGAGTATGTATGCTTCGATCAGTTGTGTTACCGTACCGTCCGTTACCAACAAAGCTCGTTGAAATGGTGTCAATTGGTCTAAGCTAATTTCCTGCAAACCGTCAGGTTTGGCAGATTGCGCTATGAAAAGGTCATTTTTTTCGAACAGAAAAGTTTGATTCAAGGACATTGCTTACCAGTTTCTTTCTTCAATATGTCTTCGTAAGTCGGTCAGCATGTTCTTTAACGATCGTCAAAACATTAGAGTCCAAACCGACGGCAATACTATCAACGGCATATCCGCTTTTGGCCATTTCCCAACTTCGGCATTTTCAATCACAACAAACGTCAACAGATTAATCAGTAAACATAAAAATCCCCACAACCATACCAAGTAGTGTTTCAAAATAAATACCTCTATAATATTACTTTATACATATGAATGTCGGTGTAGTAAAATTGCAGACACCATCACACTAAAAGGAAAAATGGATACTCTCAGCTACTGTTAGCTGAAAGATGTATAGTTTACTTGACATGATAATTGCAGAAATTCCTTCTTACCTTGGAGGCGTTTTTTGTTGTCGATGTTGTTTCAATTTAGTTAGACGAAGGAAAGCACAATTTAGTTTGAGAAATTGAGAGATTTTTCTAGAAATCAAGCACAATTAATTCCTTGTGTTTTTGTTTTAAACTAAAATAATATCTCTCTTTCGATTCAGTTACTGAAATTGCTAATTTTAATAATGTTAGGCAGTCAGGAAGTATGGCAATGAGGATCGACAGTTTTTTATACTTAACGCAACCATGAGTAGATCTAAAATTAGCGAGGAATCATGATATATGAGTGATAGGGTTTTAGTAACAGGAGCATCCAGTTTTATAGGCAGTCATGTAGTTTTAAATCTGCTGCAAAAAGGGTATTTGGTTAGAGGAACTCTGAGGGATTTATCAAAGAAAAATGAGGTTATAGAAACAACGTCTGAAAATTACAATGGCGATATCAACGATCGTTTGGAATTTGTAAAGGCAAACCTATTAGAAGATGATGGATGGAGTAAAGCTGCAATTGGTTGTGATTACATAATACATCTTGCATCCCCTTTTCCATTAGCTGAACCTACAGATGAAAATGATGTTATCATTCCCGCCAAAGATGGGACACTACGTATTCTTCGAGCTGCTCAAAAAGCAAAAATTAAGAAATTTATTTTGACATCTTCTAATGCTGCTATTTTCTATGGTCACAAAGATTACACCAAAGTTTATGATGAAAATGACTGGACAGATATTTCTAAACCAATTGGTGCTTACTTAAAGAGTAAAACCATAGCCGAAAAAGCGGCCTGGGATTTTGTTGACAACTTGAATGAAAACGAACAGTTTGAATTTTGCACTATTAATCCAAACGTTGTTTTGGGACCTCTTTTAAGTAAGCGAGTATCTACTTCTACTGAGATCATTCGGATTCTTCTTAACAAACAATATCCAGCTTTGCCAAGGGTTGGGTTCCTACCTGTAGATGTCAGAGATGTTGCTTCTTTGCATGTTGAAGCACTCACCAATCCCGAAGTAAATAGACGAAGGCTTATATGTGCGTCAACAAACATATGGCTTGTAGATATAGCAAAAATTCTTAGGTCCAATGGATATAACGTGACAACTAAACAGATGCCCAATTTCTTGTTAAAGTTGCTTTCGATTTTTGATCCAACTCTCAAACTGATTGTGAAGGAATTAGATATAGAGAGGAAAATAGACACCTCTGAAACCCAAAGAATTTTCAATTGGACAACAAAAACGCATGAGGAAATGATCCTCTCGACAGCGAAAAGCTTGGTCGATCGAGATTTGGTATCCATAAAATAATCTTAGTGTTGGCTAATTTATTGAAGGAGGAAAAAGTGCGAATTGCTTATGCTCGACATGAAGAGATGACAGAAATCGATAACGTTCTATGGTAGTGATAGTTCAATATTGTTAAAAGGTTATTTAAAAATAAGGGTTTCCAAACACCTTGGCGTTTTATTCACGCTGCCATATTCTGCCTGATGGGGGAATTGGTCATCACTGCCACAATAATTGTGAGCAGATTGTTGGAGGTGCGGCCGCTTCTCCTATGCTAAGGAGAATCACACGCTATATGCAATCAGACAAATCGAGAGACTCCATTTTTTTAATTTTAATGTCGTTGCAGTTGGACAATCCGTTGATTCAAGAGATTTTGGTGATGATTGTGTAGAAGCATCGATGGAGTCAACTGATCGACTTCCCATTGGCAGGTTGGATCGAATCAACATGGCTATGGCTCAAGTCACTGATAATCCCGCTATGGCTGAGGAAGCTTCCATTCATCAGGAGGCTAAACAACAACTCCATAGCTATCTCCGTACCAACATTCAGCC
>PBXZ01000156.1:0-8563 GCA_002729415.1 Candidatus Poribacteria bacterium
GACCCTAACATTTCTCCGTGATCAGAGGCAAAAATGAGAATGGTATTTTCTTCTAAATCGTTTGCCTTTAGCACCCCAATCAGATCCCCCACACATTGGTCCAATGCAGCAATATGTGCGTAATAGCCTGCTGCCTCTTGTCGGGTGAATGCTTCAAACTTGGAATCATCAAACGCCACATTGGGTGAAAATGTGATTGCTTCGGGCGAAAACATCTCTTGAAATTCTTTGGGTGCATTGTGATGCGGAAAATGCGGAGGTCCCAATGATAAAAACAAGAAAAACGGTTTTTTGGAGTGTTCGTTTATATAAACACAGGCATCATCCGTTTGTGCAAAAGCATCGTATCCAGGCCATATTTTAATATCTGGATCGTCATTATCATAATATTCAGAGTTCTGATAGTCATGTGTGCACTCCAGCACTTTCCAATAGTCAAAACCTTGCCGCCGCTCGGGTGGGATATANCTGGCACGGCCATGTCCATCCACATGCCATTTGCCGATATAAGCCGTATNATAACCACCNGTTTTAAAAGNTTTACCNATACTTTTNNCCTCGGGCGATAATGGNACATCATTCATAAACATGCCNGTAGTNGTNGGGAAACGNCCAGTTAATANTGCGGCTCGTGCGGGTGTNCAAACAGGAGAAGTGGCAATGGCATTGGCAAAATCNATCGACTCAGCGGCTANCNGATCTATATTCGGCGTGATTGCATTCGGATCACCATTATAGCCCGTCGCTTTNGCACGCCATTGATCTGTTAAGATNTAAACNACATTGGGNTTGTTATTATTANTCATCAAATGCTCCTATATTTTNTGTAGGTTGAATCAGTCCTGAGCCTACGAAAGAAAGNCNGCTTNTCCTNTCCCTGCACTACCGNTCCTAAATTAAGGTTGTGAGAGTGATANCCTAGTNACCTGATGTTGACTAACATAAAGTTGACCGGAGGGATGAAAGGTNAAACTATAAATACAATCCNATNCATCACCTGCGTTCGCAGGGATNGANGTTGAACCCTGCGCAGTTATCCTCTCATAAATNCTGTTTGGCTGAANNAANCTNTGCGATTGACTAATATCCAATCGGTGCCATTGTGTATCGGTCAGTGAAAACTGGTAAAGCACNCCTCTGGAACTGCCCGCCACCAAGGTTTCCGGNATCCCACCCCAAGCGATAGCACCAATACTGGCGTAATCATTCTGTCGNTTATCATCCATCATANTNGTGCTTTCNGTTGATGCCATTTTTTCTAATCCTAGNTTGGTATAAGTTCGAATGAGCCTGACACNGTTGGCCTTGACCATTGGTTGCTCTNGTTGACTAACAGCATGAATCCTAATTTTACCGTCTTGAGCCCCGGAGGCCAGAAAATCATCATCTGGGGAGAAGGTNAGACACTCCACTTTGNCTGTGTGATCTTGAAGGAGAATCGGTTCTGTTTCTNCAGTTAGTGAAGACAGAANNACTAGGCTATCCAATCCACCTGAGGCTAACCATAGNCCATTGTTTGAAAATNGGACTACNGTTNCTGCNGCTGTGTGTTGGTGGATAACATNGTTTGAAATGAAATCGGGNAGTATNAGGGTCAGGACACTACCATCGGCACATGCCAGAGCAGCCNTGTTGTCCCGGACATCTACNGCATATANCAGNTCCCGGGCNACNTGNATNGAATTAAATTGTCCGTTGGTTAANTCCAAAATGCCGANCTGNCCTGAAATTTCCGGTTCTCCTCCCCCNACTAAGAGGGAGGTACAGCCATAGCCAACCAGNCAAACTGACCGAAAGTCNGGCNGATAGACAAGATGGAGCTGATCTNCTCTNTCAACNNATATGCCTGATTGAGAACAGAAATAAGTCTGGCCATCAATAATGGTGGNATCGGTGACNGGCTCANCCCATAATCGATTGGACACACAAANANNCAAAAACAAATAGGAAACAGGCCGNTTTTTTAGCAGACTGCATTTTCTGAGTATGGGTAACCTTCTTGTATTGTTTNNANCCAACTGNTATTGTCTGTCCGAGACANGGGNAATCCATTAATTAGATAAGGACTTCCGAGATAGGGCGAACACCGTCATCAAGCACCGGNACAGGTCGACCATTGGGNGCGTGCAGTACTTGGTGCAAATTCGCACCTAAAGCTGACAGAACAGTAGAAAAAAGGTTGGCGGGTGAAACAGGCTGTTCAATGGGCGATTCACCTTTGGCATCGGTTCGACCAACGACGGTACCTGACCGGAGACCTGTTCCGAATAGCAATGCTGAACTTGCACGTGGCCAGTGATCGCGTCCACCCCGGGGATTGATACGGGGGGTACGCCCAAATTCACTTGCTACCATAACCAACACTTTATCCAATAGCCCGCGACGGTTCAGGTCTTCATGCAGGGCAGCNACTGCNTGGTCCATAGCACTGAGTTTGGGTGGNAAACCGTAAGTCAGACTGCTTTTNATGTCCAAATGGTGATCCCATCCATCGAAGCGAACAAAGACNGTACGTACCCCCTTTTCGACCANTCGNCGTGCNAATAAACAGGACTGGCCCAATTGATGCCAACCATACTGCTGACGCAACTCCGGTTTTTCCTGTTTGAGGTCGAACAGCTTCCGAATTTGTGGGTCCATAGATATAGCATGGGCTTGATTCAGGAATCGATCTCGGTCGGCTTCTGCCTCCGACCACGGATCTCCGTCCAATTGATCTGTCTGACGTAATAGTTCCATTGCTCTCAGCATTTGCGGATGCGGTTCCAGATTCCTGACTTGGAAATTTTGACGTTCGGGACGGCCTTCAACCTCAAAAGGGCCATCTGTAGCTGGCAAGAACCCCTGATGTGCATAGGAATGCGCGTTTGGAATAGCCACGTAGGGAGGTATAGGATTGTCATTTTTGACCGATTGATGACCAATTATGGATCCCATCGATGGATGCGTTAGCACAGGGTTGGGGCGACGGCCTGTCAACATATAATAACTGCCCCGGTCATGATTACCTTCCGGGCTGGTAATGGAGCGAATTAACACCATCTCTGCCATCTTCTCCGACAACAAGGGCAGATGCTGGCTGATGAAAACTCCTTCTAGTGAAGACTCCCGACTTTCCAAGTCACCTGCAATATCGGGAGAGGCCTCCGGCTTACCATCAAAGGTGTCGATATGTGACATGCCGCCGTCCATCCAGATCAGGATCATAGACCGCTGAGTTTTGTCAAGTAAGGTCAGGCCCGAAAGCAAACCAGGTAAAAAAGGAAATGCTGACATGGTAGCCAAAAATTGTTTACGATTCATCATTTTTCTCCTCAATTTGTTTGACAACGCAACCGTTTCTTACTATCGAAGAGATCCAAATTCACGGCTGACAATTAGAGCAAAGGCCAGATCTCGTATGGTAGTTTGGGAATCGGTAGACTTTTCCAACAAGGGAATAAAAACATCCTTCTCTGCCGATCGCGGTTGACGTGAAAGAATCAGCATGGTTAATTCGTTTAACCAGTCGGTCGGATTGGTTTCAAATTCAAAGATGGCGTCTATCTGGTTACCTGGCTTTTGTAGACCTTCTTGGATCAGTCCACTGTTCAGAAGGTAGAGTTGTCGTGCTAGTGGAGATTCCGGTAAAGATCGGCTGTTAGTCGATGATCCCAGTGACACACCCAGTACAAATTCGATGGCTGTTCTAAATTGAACATTCGTTAGCCTCCTTGCTTCCCGTCGTCCCATGTACTGAAGCTGTGGATCCATACTGACTTGAAAACTGCCAGTCGAGGACCCAACATTGACTGAAGGTTGGCTAGCGACAGCATAGAGTTCAGAAGTGACAATAAAGCGGATCAGTTCGCGCAGGTCGGTACCATTTTGCTGAAAGATGTGTGTTAGTAGATCCAGCATTTCCTGGTCAATNGGCGGGTTACTCAACCGGTGATCGGTCGGTGGATCTACCAAGTATCGACCCATCAGGGCACCAAATATGCGGTTGACAATATTTCGGCAAAATTGGTCCTTTGCCCNTTCNAGTATAAAACGAGCAATTCGTTCTTCTGAGGNAGCCACAATCTCAGGTTGAGGCTTACCAAGCGTTANTAGGGCTGGACGAANTTGCCTTCCTGTNTCGGGTTGAAAGAACTTGCCAGNCATCATNTCCCCTGATGGATTTGGTCGAGGTTCAGCAAAATAAGCTGAGAAGTGCAGGTGTTCTGTCTGCTCCCATCGATCCAGNGGATGNTTATGGCATCGTGCGCAGCCGATNCTCAATCCCAAGGTAGATCGTCCAACAAACTCNGCNCTGTCTCGTGGGTCACTGAAACGCCTCCAAGCTTGGTCNGGNCCTTTTTGGGTAAAGATACGGTCGATTACGCTGGAGATAGAGTCTCCATCACCCACCACCTGCCGAAAGAATCGACGCAAACCGGCGTTAACAACCTTNTCNTTGCGGGNATCCTTTTCTGGAATTGGNACTTCAAACCAATCCCCCAGATGANGGGCGAAGACTGTNTTAAAGTCGTCTGTGNAGAGTAACCTGTCAGCNGTNACNGCGATCCGTTCGGATACTGNAATNCTGAAAAAACGATCTACTTCNTCAGGGGCAGGNGGACGACCAACNAGGTCTAGATAGAGACGGCGAACCAAGATTTCATCAGGAGCNCGGGGGGCTGNGNCNAGGCCCAGTTTGATCAAACGTTTGTGCCAGATATGNTCCAACGAGTGTGTGGTGGAAAGANTACCGTTTTTACTGGNNNTCTGAAACGGATTCACTATAGGTGAACGTGCGCTCAGATGGCCATATCGGGCTAGTATCCAGGTTTCACCAGCCCCTTTTGGGGTGACTCTCCCANTATCATCAACACTGGCTACCAGATCGTTGGTCGATTCTATCAATGCCATCTGTGTCACTTCATATTGTATGCTTCTACCTGACCGTTGAAAGGTAGCCATTACCTTGTAGCCACCATCTTTGAGTACCAACTCTAGGTGGGTCAGTTCTTTCGGTTCGCCTCGAAAGTAGAGGGCGCCATCCTGAATCCATTGGTGCAACATCTTAAATGCTATATCCTGAGCATCAAAACGACGTCCTCCACCATGTGGAATCTGCTGGGTCGGTTTGCTGAGAATCAGACTGTTCGATGGGTGGCGGTAATCAATACGTCTGGCTTTCAGTTCCCGCGTAATGGCATTATAGTCAGCATGGGGATAAGAACCAAACAGTGAGAGTTTAAAACCTCCTCTTCCTGTCGCAGCCCCATGGCACTCGGCTGACGAACAGCCCTTTTTGGCCAACATCGGTAATATATCGTAGCTAAAATCAAAGCTGACCGCAGTTGATTTCTTAATCTCTGCCTTAACCGCCACGAGGAAAGTTCCCGTCGGGAGTATGAACAACAGAGCCAACCCTATTATCAACGTCACAATTACTACAAGCGGGGGACTCCCCACGCTCGCCTTTTTATTCTTCAGCATCGACCTCTTTCCTTAAGAACGTTCTGGCCTGTTCCTGTGCGTAAGGCGTACCATAGCGATCGCTTATACTTAGCATCAGCTGNAACATCTGAATGACCTCGATTCTGAGTTGATCACTCTGTCTNGACCTGTTCCTNATTTCGATCAGGAGATGATNGGTTNTTTCTTGANTGTTGGTTTGGCGGATGAAGGACCGAAACAACTTTTTNAGCCGNGGATCGACAGGTGGNTTCCCTNGTTTTCTAGTTGTTAATGTNGCTGAAGTTTTNTCATCTNNAGGNTGAGTTNGAGTCNTTTTAACAACCTGTTTCCCNTCTGTCATTAGNTGGTTTGAAGTTCGCATTGCCGCCATTNGACCACCATTCATTNGCTTGGCATCGGCNTGCTGTTGCATTTTGGGCAGCTGTTTGGTATAGATGCGGTACAATTCGCCAGCTTGAAAAACAGCTTGTTGTCTAAGCTCATCTGNGCTTGTTGGCATTCCTTCCATAATNATCTGGCGNAATGCTTCGNCTTCGGTTGGTAGATTTCCAGTCATTTGGCTAATCAAGTCAGCGATTCTGATGTTNGCTTGTCTGTTATTAAACAGATGCCCAAAGGCGATATGCCGAACCACCATTTCTCTCATGGTTGTCTGATTTGTGGGCAATCTNGAGTGGACAAATAGCAGCAGATTTTCTTCTNTCTCCGGCAATGGGTCTAAAAGCGTCGTTGCTATCTTCTCAATCCACGGAATATCCTGAANACCAGTATCCGTNATGGCGACNGAACGATGAACTTTGCCATCNCTAACAAAAATTAGTGTCAGAGTGGCCTTACGGTTAAGAGCATAGTTACCAGGACCTTCNGCTCCATCTAAACTTAAAACCATCGGATTTTCNAGGTGGAGTGCNCCGTACTTGCCAATGACTGAGAAACGCATGTTACCTGTGGCGTTACCGTTGCGNCGGGACAACTGGTATTCGGCNTTCGTACGGTCATCAGCNAGAAANAGGGTGAAAGATTTAAATCCGAAAAGGGCGTTTTCAGCCGCAACCCGATCAACAGCCTGAATCACCGGNTAGGCATTTCGNACTAGGTCATGTACGAACAGGATCATNCCAGNTGATTGGCCGATTTCGGATACGACGTCAAANTCCTGACCNGTATATGGGCCGTTTAGCGCGTAGGCCATGATNGGAGTGAGAGCCACTCCGANGGGAGGTCCCGAGATCATGTNNGATGGAGGAACTACNATACCTTGTTGCCGATTCCTNCGNCGNGNAGGCGTTTGCATTTGACCCACTTTTNGCTGAAGCCAGTGCAGATCCATAGCTTGTTGAGTAGCTGTTTGGCGCAATTTTTGATCTTCTTTTGGGAANTNTTCATTGGCTANCTCACGCATCTCTGCCTCGNTANCAGGNTCTGGGCCAACAACTTCTGCTATCAGCTCCTGCACCTGTGCCACATTGTGNTCACCTGTATCAANGAAAGCAATAGANCTATGGATTTTTCCANTTTTGATGACNACTAGGGAGAGAACACACNTGCGGTTGAGGGCATAATTNCCNGGTCCCTCCACACCATCAAGNCTNAAGACNATTGGNCGNCTCAGTTTCAGCGAACCATTTATNGCTTTNAGCCGATTTTCCGCTGTGGTTCGGTCATNGGACAACAAAATAATGATTCCTTCAAATCCGAGTAGGCCGTATCGNCCCGCCAAGAGNTCAAAGNTTCGTACTACTGGTACGATGTTCCGCGATAATTCGTGAATAAACAGGAATCCNCCNTTACCNGCTTTCTTAATCATTCTGGAAGCGTCAAATTCCTGTCCAACCATCAAGCCGACTGGTGCATAGCACATAACGGGTGTTAGGTCAATTCCTTCGGGCGGCCCCGTTACTAACTCCTGAGCGAAATTGGACAGGGGTAACCCTAATGAGAACAGAGCCAAAAACAGCTGATTTAACAATCTCCTCGAATGGACATTAATCATTGCTTCTATCCCACTACGGTTCTATTAAAATCCCAATTTGAGGTTATCATAATATAGCAAATCCTCGCCATCACTACAACTTTTATTTCTCATTTGATCAAAATTAACCCCTTTTTACAACTAGATTTAAAACTGTTTTCGCAATACGTACAACGAGTCATTTTTGCCGCATCTTTCAAACCATAGGTGCCTTCAAATGCAATCTACAACTTCAAGCTAAATCGCAACTTGGCTCAACAAACAGTTACCGATTTCTTCAAATCAATTATTCCCGAAATGGAGGAAACGTCTAAGCTCGCACGCCCCCCCAACTGGTTTTACAAAACACAGTCAAACGGGCAGCATACTCAACCCATCTGGGGGCTTGATTTTGTTCTCAGTCAATACCAGAAGAAGTTTGTCGCGCTGGATGAGAATTGCCGCTTGAGACAAACCGCAACTCAGCAGGTTTCGGATCTTGCGTTTTGGGGAAATATCGAGTTGTGCAAGAGACTGCTGGAAAATGAAGAATGCTACGAGAAAGAAATTCTTCGCATGCCTTCCAAACAAGAGCGGCAGCGCGTGAAAAACTTGCAACAGCCGATCTATGCTAGCAAGGGGGATTTTCTCAAACAGTTGGAAGAGATTGGCAGAATATTCCTTCTACCACTGATTGATTAGACGAGATCTATCAAGGTATTGAAGCCGCTGATTCATTTCTCTTTGTCATTAGCCCTGGTTCAGTGATCTCCGAGGTTTGTACCCTGGAGATTGAACATGCTATTGAGCACAATAAAAGCCTGATGCCGATAGTTTGGAAAGATGCTAGTGATGTCCATGTCAGCGTATAACTGGGTCTTTCTCAGGGAAGAAGACGACTTTGAGGCCAACTTTGAGTTGTTGATAGATGTCCTTGACACTGATTTGGAGTATGCCAAGGAGCACACTCGTTTACTGACACGTGCCATTGAGTGGGATCAGGACAACTGCACTAGAGGTTTGGCATTAGACAAACAAGAACTTCAGGTAGCTGAAGGGTGGTTAACTGAGGGGATAACCACCCTTCAGCCAACAGAACTACATACGGAGTACGTTGCCTTTAGTCGGATAGCATTTGATCGGTTTCAGAGGTTAATGATATCA
>PBXZ01000157.1:0-11336 GCA_002729415.1 Candidatus Poribacteria bacterium
CTATCATTGAGTGTATCAGTAGCTGCTTGGGTTGCCAGTTCCCGCATTCGACTCAGCATACCGCTGATGTCATTCAAGCCACTCTCCGCCGTCTGAATCAGGTTATTTGCCTGTTGGGAGTTCTCATTGGCTTGTTTCATTCCCCGTATCTGGTTGGACATTCGGGTGCTGATAGCTGAACCTGCAGAATCATCGGCCGCTTTGTTGATCCGAAGGCCAGATGAGAGTCTTTCCAATGTTGTCTGCAAGTTGNACTGCGACTTGGATAAGCCTCTGTAGGCAAAAGCTGATGTTAGATTGCTTTTAATTCTGAAAGTGTTCATCTTCTTTNNTCCGATGTNGTTTATATTGGGTTACTATATTGTTTACACTGGTTGAATACTTCAAGTTAGGATTAAGCAAGTGCCAAGGCTCCCAGCGATTGGGTTAGGTGAATGCTGGCGGATAGAATATGATCAGCAATCCGGTCGCCGTCACTGTGATAACTTCCCATTGACTGTTGTACATGTTTAATCTTTTCGGTATCAACATCTGGAAGTTGTTGGATTCGTGCCTTGATGGCAGAAATTTCTTCGCTTCTTTGGGATTGCACAAAACCGTCTTTATTATTTAAAGACTGAGTTGGATTGACTTTCAAATAGGAATTCACTGGATTGAATCCGATTTTTCCCGATTGTGTACTGTACAACCGTGAACTGCCTAGTTTGCCATTTTTGCTGATGGATGCCATGTGCTTATCCTCTGTTCATTTCTTAGGTTTCTTTGTTTCCATTCTTACCCGAATTATCGCGGATGACTATGTATCGGCAGGAACAGGAAAAACTTTAGACCTAAAATGAAAAAAAATGAATTTAATCGAATTGGAACAGGGTATGGGCAAGTTATACAGTTTCGAAGGAGACATGTCTCATGCAGTGATGACTGACACCAGATGCCAGTCATATCGCTGTTTCTTGAAGATAAACAAGGAACAAATAAACTGGCTTTCCAAAATAAAAGGCGTTAAAATTAGGGAGAGAAAACTAACAGGGAATAAACTTAAAAAAACATAATTTATCTAAAGGAAAAGGTCAGATCCACATGTTCTTCTTCGATCCAATCTACTTTGTGTTTGTAGCACCAGGTTTTTTGTTAGCCGCATTAGCAACTATCTTAACCAAATCTACCTTTGCCAAATATTCGAACGTAGCATCCAGCAAGAGGATAACCGGCGCACAAGCAGCCAGAGAAATGCTTCAGCGGCATGGCATTCGCGGGGTCAATATTGAACCCACTCAAGGGCAATTGACTGATCATTATGATCCCACCACGCAAACTCTACGACTATCCCAAGGTGTTTATGACAGCTATTCACTTTCAGCTATTGGTATCGCCTGTCACGAAGCAGGACACGCTATTCAACATGCGCATAAGTACGCAGCTCTATCGCTTAGATCCACCTTGGTTCCAGCAACCAATCTGTCAACCGGCTTAGCTTTTCCAGCTATCATGTTGGGAATGTTTCTTAGTATTGAAATGTTCATACTGATCGGCGTTGTCTTATTTTCAATGGGGGTTGTATTTGCTCTCGTGACTTTACCCGTGGAATGGGATGCCAGCCATCGGGCCAAAACTGCCATGGTAGAAGCTGGGCTTCTCTCCTCATCGGAAAAAGCGGGTGCCAGTGCAGTCTTAAATGCAGCCTTTCTAACCTATCTGGCGGCTGCACTAACCAACATACTGGTACTGGTCTATTACCTGTCTCGGCTAGGTATTCTGGGTGGGGGTGACGACTAGAATCAGGTCCATATGAATTGGGTATTGAGGCAGGAAAGATTATCCGATTCGGGTGATCTCACTCTTATAGCGTTTGAAATTCCAATACGTGACTGATTCGCTTTAAATTAGTAGTATTTGCCGAGGCTGACCGAACAGTTATTTCCCGCATTTGGCCAAGAATATCTGCAATGTGATCACGACCTTGAGTCCGGTTATGAATCATCAGATTTCTATTGGATCTAAGGGAATTCATTTCATATCACCTCAGCAAACTCAAAAGGTTCTGCGTTAAAGCATTGGCCTGAGCCAGCACGGCACTACTGGACTGAGACAGAATTTGTGCCTTGGTCAGATTCATGGCTTCAGACGCAAAGTCCGCATCCTGTATGGATGACCGTGAAGACTCGATATTCTGTGTCTGGCTAGTTAAATTCGACAGGGTGAAGGCCAGGCGATTCTGTTCCGAGGCCAGGTAACTCCGCTCCTGGTTGACCACGTCTATGGCCGTATCCAAGGAGGTAATGGCCGCTCTCGCCTGATCGATGTCCACTACTGATTCATTCCCAATCTTCAATCCGCTGGACGTCACACTGGTAATGCCCAGTTTCAGCTGATGATTGACATCATTATCCGCTCCTACCTGCANATCTCTGTTTGGGGCAATTTCTATCTGTGTTCCATCCAAACTGTCATTATGTGGATTATAACTGTCAGTTGAAGGTATGGCAGGGTCAGGGCTGCTCTTAATATCCAGCTGAATGCCGAAATCATCAAAATTCAGCGTCGTGTCATAACCTACACGATATTCCAAACTCTGCTGCATTCCGTTCTCCCCGGTCATAGTCAGTTTTCTCGTTTCCGGTACAAAGAAATCCTGAGGGGATCCAAGCAATGTCGTTGTCATCCCCGAGGCATCGCTGGTATCAACTTCCAAACCCAATCGAGAGAAATCTACTGTTTGGGGATTGCCGTGAAACTGGTATCCGCTTTCCTCCACAGGGGCCGTATTAGGCGAGTTAATCGCCAGTGTGGGATTGACAGTAAAATCCCTGGAAGTGTTGAGTAACTGGGTTGCTGTCGTCTGGGCATTATTGCTATCAATTTCAAATCCTAAATTACTGAAAGATACTGTCTGTGACTCCGAACTGGACGAATATTTAATTTCCTCATGGGTCCCATCCGGTATGGTGGCTTTCAATCGGGTACCCACGGTGAAACCTTGAGAGTTGTTGAGCAACTGGGTTGCCGTCTGTTCGGCATCACTACTGTCAATTTCAAGACCCAAAGTATCAAAAGACACTGTCTGTGACTCCGAACTGGACGAATATTTAATCTCTTCAACCGTATTGTCGGGTGCGGTAGCCTTCAGACGGGCATCTACGGTAAAACCCTCAGCACCATCAAGTAAAGACGATGTCATGGCGATTGCATTGTCAGTTTCAACCTGAAGACCTAAGCCGGAGAGCGTTACTGTTTGAGAATTGCTATCGTATTCATAGACGCTTTTAGCAACCGTATTATCGGGTGCGGTCACTGACAGTGTCGGATTAACTCTGAAACCCTGAGAGTTATTGAGTAACTGGGTTGCTGTTTGTTCGGCATCACCACTATCAATTGCAAGCCCTAAAGTATCAAAAGATACTGTCTGTGACTCCGAACTGGACGAATATCCAATCTCTTCAACCGTATTGTCGGGTGCGGTAACCTTCAACTTGGCGTCCACGGTAAACCCTTGAGAGTTGTTGAGTAGCTGGGTTGCTGTTTGTTCGGCATCANNACTNTCAATTNCAAGCCCTAAAGTATCAAAAGATACTGTCTGTGACTCCGAACTGGACGAATATTTAATCTCTTCAACCGTATTNTCGGGTGCGGTAGCCTTCAGACGGGCATCTACGGTGAAAGTCTCAGCNCCATCAAGTAAAGACGATGTCATGGCGATTGCGTTGTTAGTNTCAACCTGAAGACCTAAGCCAGAGAGATTTACTGTTTGAGAATTGCTACCGTANTCATAGACGCTTTTAGCAACCGTATTATCGGGTGCGGTCACTGACAGTGTCGGATTGACTCTGAAAGTCTGAGAACCACTGAGTAACTGGGTCGCCGTCTGTTCAGCATCACCACTATCAATTGCAAGCCCTAAAGTACCAAAAGACACTGTCTCAAACTCCGAACTGGATGAATACCTGATCTCTTCAGCTGTATTGTCGGGTGCGGTAACCTTCAACTTGGCATCCACGGTGAAAGTCTTTGGGGTGCCGAATAATGCGTCTGTCATGTTTCCAGCATTGCTGGCATCAACATCAATGCCCAGGCTGGAAAAACTCACGGTTTGAGAATTGCTGTTAAAGGTGTAGTCAGTTTCTGCTGCTGATCCTACTGGCGGCGTCACTGACAACGTGGGATTGACGGTGAAAGTCTTTGGGGTGCCAAATAATGCGTCTGTCATGTTTCCAGCATTGCTGGCATCAACATTAATGCCCAGGCTGGAAAAACTCACAGTTTGAGAACTACTGTTAAAGGTGTAGTCAGTTTCTGCCGCTGATCCTACTGGCGGCGTCACCGACAACGTAGGATTGACGGTGAAAATCTTTGGATCATTCAACAGTGCTGCCGTCATGGCTGGAGAGTCAACCGTCTCTAAATCAAGACCTAAACCGGAGAAAGAAACTTGTTGACCGCCGCCTGACACACTCATTGCGTTTGTTACTGCCTGCCGTGNGCCATCGCTTCTAAACTGTAACGCGTTGTTGTGTCCNCCACCGCTGGTGAAACCTCCATCAGAGCCAGATCCATTACCACTCCANGCCGTTGCNCCCGAAATGCTGGACCATTTAGCGTNNTCNNTGTTCGGATCAAAGTTGTCATAATCCTCAGCTCCTACCTNAACATTATCCAGCCCCCAGTGATCATAAGAGCTGCCACTNTGANNCAACTGNCNCCATCGAAATTGCGTGCTGGGTGTCTGCGCAACTTCGGGGACGTTCACCGTTCGCGNAGTCCAACNTTGT
This sequence comes from Candidatus Poribacteria bacterium, assembly GCA_002729415.1. Classification (GTDB taxonomy): domain Bacteria; phylum Poribacteria; class WGA-4E; order WGA-4E; family UBA9662; genus UBA9662. The sequence continues at coordinate 4,767 of PBXZ01000157.1, forward strand.
ANAACTANCTACNGCGTATGTCTCCATGTGTNTCCAACTACTGCCATCCAGTGAATATTCCAATACAATCTCTTCACCACCATCTGCATTCTCACCGCCATTTGAACTATTCCCAATTATTAGATCAAATGTAATCGTGTCAGCAGCTGAACTGGTATTGTTAAATTCATATCCGACTTCATGCACAACATTATTAGGGCTGGTGACTGACANAGTTGGGTTGACAGTGAAAGTCTGAGGACTATTGAGTAGGGCACTTGTCATACTCGAGGCGTCGCTGGTGTCAACGTGAAGACCTAGACTGGAGAAATCGATACTGGTATCGGTCAAACTATATGCAACTTCGCTTGTCGTTGTATCCGGAGCAGTAACTCTAAGGGTACGTGCTGTTGATGCAGAAACCATCTCAATTGGAGTGGGGCCATTTATTAAGGTAGCATGACTACCATTGCCGCTGAGATCAGTTACAGTAGTCCCNGAACCTTCGTTGAACTTCCAGTAACCTTTAAGGTTTGAAGCAGANTGATAATTGCCTGAATCTGAAGCAAGGTCGATACCAGATCCCTCATTATAAATAGCAGANACTTCATTTGCTGTNAGGGCAGTGTTGAATATACCTACTTCATCCATGGCNCCATCAAAATATGGATCGTTCCAATTNGNCTTNCCAAGGTAAAAGTTTTGTCCACCACCAAAATCAGCNAAACTTGCAGNATTATAAGAATTTGAACCTTTGTTTACGCCATCTATATAAAGTTTCATTCCCGATCCACCTTTATCGTAGGTNAAAACCACGTGATGCCATTNATTATCTTCCAAGGTTACNCCNGGGTNAATTGTNTGNGTNNCTCCGAANGGATGGANTGTCATCTCAAGGTTGCCANCNGTNCGNCCNCCCATTGTCGACAGGAACATATCTCCTNNCCCGCCCNTGACCNAANTCAAAGATCCNNTCCCAANNATNTCGTGAATCTATCTTAACCCAACCAGAAAANGACATATCTTGTAGTGAACTGAAGTCAGGTAGCTCAACATAATCATTGATTCCATCAAACTGAAGTGCATGGTCTGCGCTTACTGCAGTTTCTACAGTACTCACTGTATAATTTCCTGGCTGGACGGAAGCATCATGGCTGATCTGATTGATACTTGTACTGGANAAATTGCTNATATCAGCCGTCCCGNCATTCACTTTGGTACTTACTGTATAATTCCCTGGTCNGGNCGTGGNNGNACTCCCATGNCTNATNTGATTNATACTTGTACTGGANAAATTGCTGATATCAGCCGTCCCGGCATTCGCTTTGGAACTAACCGTATAATTCCCTGGTCGGGTCGTGGGGGAACTCCCATGACTGATTTGATTGATACTTGTACCGGATAAATTGCTGATATCAGCTGTCCCGACATTTGCTTTGGAACTGACCACGTAATCTCCCGGTTGCACCACTGAGGTAGCATCATGTCTGATTTCCGTAATCGACGTGCCTGACAGACCGCTTATATCGGCACGATCCGAAGCATCCAAGCGGGCACTTATTGTATGGTCTCCCAGCTGCACTGCCGAACTAGCATTATGACGAATTTCCGTAATCGACGTGTTGGACAGACCGCTTATATTGGCAGGGTCCGAAGCATCCAAGTGGGAGATTACCGTATGATCTCCCGGTTGCACCACTGAACTAGCATTATGACGAATTTCCGTGATCGACGGAACCGCCGTTGTCAAGCCACTTATATTGGCATCATCCGCGGAATTCAACAGGGCCACTATCGTATGATCTCCTGGTTGCACCACTGAACTAGCATCATGTCTGATTTCCGTAATCGCCGTGTTGGACAGACCACTTATATTGGCACGATCCGAGGCATCCAAGCGCGAGATTATCGTATGATCTCCTGGCAACACAACCGGTGACGTACTATGCCTAAGTTGACTCACATCTGTAATAGATAAGTTATTAATATCAGCTACACCTGAATTGACTTGGGACTTAACGGTATAGGTTTCTCCCAGTGCTGGTTGGAGCGATGAACTACTATATCTGATATCAGTTATTGCCGTGTTGGACAAATTACTGATATCTGCTAGGCCACTGACGTCAATATGCTCATCACTCAATGTGTAAATCCCTTTACGAATATCATAGGATAGATTTGCATTTTTGACACCGATCCCTATCACATCATCGGCAGTGGTATGGACTCTATGGACTTCATTTTTGTAATCAGTACCGTTAAGCAAATTCATCTCGTTATACTCAGTAGCATGAGCAACCCGACTAATTTCATTTTTTAATGTCTGAAACTCTAGGTCGATGCTGGCTCTATCACTAGCATTAAGTGTATCAGTAGCTGCTTGTGTTGCCAGTTCCCGCATTCGACTCAGCATACCGCCAATGTCATTCAACCCACTTTCTGCCGTTTGAATCAGGTTATTGGCTTGTTGGGAGTTCTCATTGGCTTGTTTCATGCCCAGTATCTGGTTGCTCATTCGGGTGCTGATAGCAGATCCAGCAGAATCATCGGCTGCTTTGTTGATGCGCAATCCGGAGGAGAGTCTTTGCAGAGTATTATTGAGGCCAAATTGTGTTTGAGTCAGGTTTCTGTAGGCTAGTAATGTTGCTGGATTACTGCGTAATCTTAAACCGTTCACTTATCTTTCCCCTTATACTTGCACGTTGCTGTTGCGTTGTATCCCGCTTGTTTGAGTTCCTACGCTCAATCAAACTGGTTATATATCGGCAGGAAGCGGAGAAAACTTTAGGCTTTTTGCAAAAAAAATGAAAAAAAATGTATTATGCATAGTTGTTGGAAAGAATAAGGGGAAATTCAGTTATGGAAAATAGTGTGTTGACAGATAGATAATGTAACTGCGGTGATCGATTTTTCTGCTTAGCCAAGTTGCACATATGTTAAATTTTAATTTGCGTTCAGGACGAATTCAGATGTTCGTTTTCTGTCATGTTCATTCCCTTCTGATACTTAGCTAACAGACCAAACGTCCCAACCTTATAATGTGAGTATCTTAGCTTCATAATCAAACAGAAAACGAACATCTGCACAGTATCTTTCCAAAAGAGAACAGAGAATTCCTCGTATTGAAGCAGAATTATCCTGTACATTGTGAATTAAGTTAGCGGTTTGCCCAAACCAAAGAACATCGATACCCATCATAGTAATTCAAGTTTTGTATGTTCAAACATTATCCATACATATCAAGCCAATCATCGACCCAATTAACTAATCCAAAGCCTTTATTCCATCTGGAAACTGAGTCCACTGCCGTAGATTCCAAAGATGTCGCTCTGCCAATTTCACCGAACTCAATGAGGTATCCCAATTTCCATTTAATTTTTTCATTTAGACTAAGTTTGTTTTAACGTCTTTTGTGTTTAAAAAACAATCTGTAATAATTAAGGTTACCTCAGTGAAACTGTTTCAATTGTTCTTCGGTCACAAGTATGGTAATCTCGGGTATATGCTTGATATGATTACATATTGAATAGCTCTTGCGATCCATATACAATATGCAAATGATGATCATCTAGTGAAGAGTATACTTAAAGATTATGTCATATTAGCTTTTTTCAAAGGACTAACAAATGGAACTTAGCAAAGAACAACTTAACTTCTTTGATACCTTCGGTTATCTGCTGATTAGACAACTCTTTTCACCAGCAGAAACTGAGAAAATTATTGAAGGATTTGAATGGTCAATTCAAAATTGCGGTGGTGGCAAAAATCATGACGGTTCAAGCCGCACTATGTTTGGGGGACCAATTGAGCACCATCCGGAAATGTGCGCTATTCTTGATCATCCTTCAATACTTGGCCTAATTGGGGGTGTGCTCGGAGAAGACTTCAATTATTGTAGTGGTGATGGGAACTATTATACAGGAGATACGCATTGGCATCCTGACGGAGGTTGGGGGCAGCTTTTTGCCGCTAAGACCGCTTTCTATTTAGACCCTCTGACTCGCGACACTGGAGCAGTTCGTCTAATCCCTGGCAGTCATCGACCAGATCACTTCATTCGTAAGGAAAAAATAGACGTCAACAACTCACTTGAGCTTTTTGGTGTTCCACCTACGGAGTTTCCCGGTAGTATCGCTGTTGAAACCAATCCCGGCGATATCGTGATTTTCAACCATGATTTATATCATGCAGCATTTGGTGGGGGAACTCGCAGGCGTATGTTTACTATGAACTGCACGCGTCAAGCCAAAACACCAGAAGATTTCGAAATAGCGAATCGATATCTAAGTGTCCATTCACCTGGTGGATACAATGTAAAGACAGGTGCTGGCATGTTTAATCCAACCATTATAGACACTGCTGATGAAAATCGAATGACCCACCTCTGCCAACCAATAGAAATCCATGATCAACTCTTTCCTGATCTGGCTAGACATGTTGTTAACTGAGAATCAACGGCAGAGGAGCCAACTTTACTATAGGCAAAAATCTAGGATGTTTCGTGCGCTTTTATTTCTGATGTTAAAGGTACGAAATTTTGTTTGAAAATGGGTTGATTCTATGTAACACAAGCAAAGACAAAACTGCCTACCGCTATCAAGCAAAACGAATCAGTGGAGAGCAGATATTTAGAGGCGTGAACTTTATCGTCTGCACATGCTAGCTGGGGAATTCTTCTATGGTTACGGTTAGTCCTTACAAAATTGATGTTCCTCAAGAGGTAATAGATGATCTGTGGGAGCGTTTACATCGCACAAGGTGGCCTGATGAAGTCGCTGGTACTGGCTGGAGACGAGGTTGCGATCTTTCATATATGAAAGAACTGGTCAAGTATTGGATTGATGAGTATGATTGGCGGAATCAGGAAACGGCTCTCAATCAACACAACCATTACCAAGGTAATGTCGATGGTTTAAATATACACTTTCTGCACGAAAAAGATAAGGGACCTAACCCAATGCCATTGTTCATGATGCACGGTTACCCAAGAGATATGATAATCACCAATGTTATGCTTTATTGGGTTACAAATTCATTTTGGTCGGCTATCCGTTTGTATAGCGAGTCCTACTGCCATCCTTGGGAATTGATGCCAGGAGCCCGTATCGAAGTGCCAACCGCTGTTGCCGCATATCCGAATTGGCACCAATTGTTCGTAAACGGGCAGAAAGATACTATAATGTTGTCCATTTCAACAAGTACTCAGAAGGTGGGCATTTCGCGATCCACGAGAGAGCTGAAGAAATGTCTGCTGATTTACGCGAATTCTTTCGTCCTCTTAGGGGAAAAGAATTTTTTTTATCCTGAAGGACAACTGGGCAACTGCCATATAGCTTCTTCTGATTCAGTTTCATGTCGATTTCTGATACTTCCTTGTAAATTTAATAGAAGTGTCGACTTAAAAGCACAACGAGAACCTCTGTAATTACTATTTAGATTGTGATCAATACTATTTCGGTGTGTTTCGAAATTCGATTCTTCTCGGGTGAGTTGCTGTTGGTACGTTCCTATTTGCTCAAATTACCGCTTGCCTCTCTGATTTGTTAGCTATATAAGAAATAACCAGAAGTCAAATCACCCATTGGTTCAATAACGCTTCAGCAATCCTGCTACCATACTAGGCTTTTGTTTGTATCGTAGGTCTATCTCTAAAGAGAAAAGTTCCGAATAAACCTCTGCGCACACTAAATCCCCATTTGGACTTCGATTTGAATACACCTATTCTCACAGATTCCAATAACTCAGAATAAATCATGATTCATCAATCACTAGAAATTATGAGGTTGGAAAAGGACGAAGGATAGTGTCATTTGGGTGAACTAGAGCATGGCGTTCATGACATTGTTCCAGATGTTTTAAGCGCTCAGGTGGTGCTGTATCTAGAATGATGTCGGTATACATACCACCAATTTTGAAACCGTGGGCAACAGGACAATGGGCTTTTATATACCCATCGACACGAGCTACTCCTTCCTCAGTATGGCCACGCTTGTGCAAATTCATCGTGAACATGCGCCGCCGCGAACTTCCGCCAAAGGCCGCATGAAAAGTGTTGTGATTGAAAACTACAAGATCGCCAGGATTGGTCTCTAAGGCGACATTACCGGGGATTTCGGCAGGTGAAATTCCGAGCAAGTTTTGGGATTGGTTCCAATCATGACCTGACACTCTCCATGAAGAATCGAGTCGATGGCTCCCGGGGAGAACACGTAAACAACCGGTATCTCGTGTCAGAGGATCGAGGTAGAAAGCTAATTTGATGGCAAAAAATTCAGGATAGCCTCCGTCAGGATGCCAGCCGGTATCACCTGAATAATAATTTCCATCGCCTGAACCGTAGTTAAAATCATCACCTAAGATCTCCGAGGCAATTCCTAGGATGCGAGAGTCATCAAGTAATGTAGATAATTTTGCACTGTGATCTATGGTAGGTACAATAATGGTTCGTTTTGACCCATCATGTTTTTTTCCGCCTCCGTGAGTTTGTAGAACCATTTCGAATTCCTCAATAATCCAAGAGACTTCTTGTGGTTTAAAAAGCTCCGGAAAAGCTAAGTACCCGAAAGTATCGAAAAAGCTAAGTTGTTGTTC
>PBXZ01000158.1:0-7069 GCA_002729415.1 Candidatus Poribacteria bacterium
ACTATCGTAATCTTGGTCAACACTAGCTCCAAGTATAACCAGTCCCTGATCGCTGTACTTTTTGTATAGTGCCTCTAAGTGTGGAACCTCCACACGGCAATATCAAGCAATAGAATAAATCTGACCCTCGCAAGGATGCTGAGTACACCACCAGACAAGAAAACACTGATTTTACACCTCCGATCAAGGCCAGTGGCAAACTAAGCATCACTAGCAGTGAGAGCCGAAACGACTTCATAGCCACTTTGAATTAAAATCCGGTGCGGGACAACTTGCGACAATCCAGCTACATTACGTAAGAAAAATTTTGTTTTGAGAAGCTTAATTCGAACCGGCTTCTTCAACTTCAACCCCAATCGAGAACCACCTGTAAAGCGCCGGAATCACCAGCAACGTCAAAATCGTAGAAGTGACCAATCCTCCAATGACGACAGTCGCTAACGGGCGTTGAACTTCACTACCTGTACCACCTGAGAACAACAACGGAATCAGCCCCAACGCCGTGGTGAGAGCAGTCATTAACACCGGTCGGAGACGGAGGCATGCACCTTCTACGGACGCTTCATCCATCGGAACACCATTGCGTAAGAGTTGATTGAGATAGGTGACCAGCACCATGCCGTTCTCTAGGGCGATGCCGAACAGGGCGATGAATCCGACTGAAGCAGGCACAGAGAGATTCTGTCCCGTCAGCCAGAGTCCAACAACACCACCGACTAGCGCCAGCGGAATGTTGAGGATAATCAGCAACGCATTCATCAGGGAGTTGAAACTTGAAAACAACAGCATGAAGACGATGAGCAACGTAATCGGTACAACGAGGGACAGGCGTTTGTTCGCTTCTTGTTGAAGTTCAAATTGCCCACCCCACTTGAGCAAATATCCGGGCGGGAACTGCACTTTTGCGTCGATGGCTTTTTGCGCCTCTTCGACGAAGGAGCCGATGTCCCTGCCACGAACATTCGTTTGCACTGTGATGAATCGTTGGTTATTCTCCCGCGTGATTTGGCGTGGACCGACAATCTCTTCGATTATAGTCAATTCATCAAGCGGCACTTTTGCGCCGTTAGGGGCGGTAATCAGGATATGACGAATGACTTCTAAGCTGCGACGGCTTTCGGGCGCATAGCGAACCAGAATATCGAAACGGCTAGTGCCCTCAAAGATCTGTCCTGCTTCCTCTCCACCGACAGCGGTTTGAATGATATGCTGCACATCTTCAACGTTGATACCATAACGGGCAATTGCCTCGTGGTCGATAGTGATGCGGAGTTGCGGTGTTCCGGTGACCTGGTCTTTCTGCACATCCGCAGCGCCTTCGATTGTGCGAATAACGGCTTCGACCTCGGCAGCTTTCTCTTTGAGCACCTCCATGTCCTCACCGAAGATCTTGATTGCCAATTCTGCTTTGACACCGGTGAGAAGTTCATCGACGGCGACGGCAATGGGTTGACTGAAATTCAACTGCACGCCGGGAAAGTCCTCGAAAGCGTGACTCATCTTGGCGTAAAGTTCGTCGAGCGTTTTCGCCGAGGTCCATTCGTCCTGTGGCTTGAGTCGAACGAAGATCTCCGCGTTGTTTACTGGATCGGCGTGCGCCCCGATTTCCCCACGTCCCACACGAGAGACCGTTTGGACAACCTCTGGAAACTGCGACATCATATCGCGCTCGACAAGTAGAATTGTATCACGGGAATCCTCTAAGGAGATCGACGGCGCCATCGTGGCACGAATCAGCAAATCGCCTTCATTGAGACGGGGAACGAACTCTGAGCCAAGAAACGGAAAGATAACTGCACCGACGACGAGCATCAGCACTGCCAACCCCACCGCCAATAAACGGAAACGTACAAAAAAGCTCACAACAGGTTGGTATGGAATCAGCAGAATATGAACAATTCGGCTTTCAACCCCGTTCGCCTCTTCGTTAGAGCTAAGCCGTGGTCGTCTCATGAGAAATGACGATGCAACGGGAGCGAGCAAAATGGCAAAAATCAACGAACCTCCCATCGCCAGTGCGACGGTGTAAGCGAGCGGTCGGAAGGTTTTGCCTTCAACGCCTTGCAGGGTGAACAATGGCAAAAAGACGATGATAATAATAGAGATGGCAAAGATAATCGGACGCGCGACTTCGGTGCAAGCGCGAGTGACAACATGAAGTTGTGACTCTGATGGGTCTGACATCCGCAGGTGCCGATCGACGTTTTCTACCATCACGATCGTACCGTCCACCATCATGCCGATGGCAATTGCAAGCCCACCGAGCGACATCAGATTCGCCGAAATACCGAAGGCGTTCATCAGAATGAAGGCGAAGGAAATTGAAAATGGGATGGCGATTGCAACGACGACGCTTGGTCTTAAGCCCCCCATGAAAACCAACAGTACAATGGCAACAAGGATAATCCCCTGAATCAGCGCATCGGTAACCGTTTTGACACATTTGGAAACCAACGTTCCCTGATCATAGNATGTCTTGATCTTGATTCCGGGTGGAAGNATCTTGTTGACTTCTTCCATCCGCACTTTCACATCACGGATCACTGTCGAGGTATTCTTTCCAATCAATTTCAATACCATGCCGACAACGGTTTCGCCCTGACCGTTGATGGTTGTTAATCCGCGCCGGATTTCCCCGCCAATCCTGACATCNGCGACCTGACTGAGATACACTGGNGTCCCATCTTCAGATTTCAGGACAATTCGCTCGAGATCGCTGATCTCCTCGGCAAGCCCGATTGAGCGGACGATGTACTCCTCTGAATTCTTAACGATGAACTGCGCCCCGACGTTAGAATTATTCGCCTTGATCGTTTCGGTGATTTCGNCGAGCGTCAAGTCGTATCGCAGGATATCGTCGGGACGAACGAGGATGTGGAATTGCTTTACCTCTCCACCAATGGAGAGAACTTCTGTGACNCCTTNGACGGTTTGAAGATNGAATTTGATGAGCCAATCCTGTATCGTCCGCAATTCAAACGAGTCATGAGNCCCATCTGAGTCCTCTACAAAGTAAAAGAGGATCTGTCCAAGCCCGGTTGTGATAGGCCCCATCTCCGGATCTCCAAAGCCTTCGGGGATTTCCTCACGGGCAAGTTGGAGNCGTTCACCCACCAACTGCCGAGCGAAATAGATGTCCGTGCCNTCCTTAAAGTAGATGTTCACGACCGACAGTCCGAAGTTGGACACCGAACGAATCTCCTTGNGGTNAGGAAGCCCGTTCATGGCAACCTCAACAGGGTAAGTGACATACCGCTCAACTTCCTCTGGTGCAAGCCCTTCTGTGAGTGTGAAGACCTGAACGAGCGCAGGCGTCACATCAGGAAANGCATCGACGGGAAGTTGGNGGGAACTATAATAGCCCGCCGCTATGACCAATATNCCGATGACAATGATTAGTAGGCGGCTACGCAGGGCNAATTCGATTATCTTCTGCATTTATTCCTCCTTATTTAGTGAGCGTGTCCGTCACCAAAAGNCNCTTTGCCTAATTCGGCTTTTAGCGTAAATGCGCCTTTCGTTACATACTGCTGTCCAGNTTGCAATCCCTTTGTCACCTCGGCATATATTTCGGTACTCCGTCCAAGCATGACAGGTCTCGGTTCAAAACCTTCATCCGTCTTAACNAAAACGGAAAGCCGATCTTCGACCGTCTGAAGGGCTACTTTGGGAACAAGCAACGGAACTTCGATTTCATCGACCGCAATTTTCGCCGTGACGAACAGTCCCGGACGCCAGTGACCATCAGTGTTTGGGAGAACAACCCGCGCCTTCGCGGTTCGGGTATGCTCATCAATCTGCGGACTCACCCAAGCAATTTTTCCCTTTGCCATGGAAATACTGTGTCCAACAGAAAGCACAACAGGGAGACCTTTGTGCACAACAGATAGGTCTTTCTGGTAAACTCTGACATTGACCCAAACTGAACTGAGGTCTGCAACCACAAAGACTTCGGTGTCGTCCTTCACGGCTTCGCCGAGGACGATGTGCTTTTCGACAACGACACCATCAAACGGCGCACGCATCTCGTAGCGGATCACCTCCGCATGGTCGTCTTGGCTATTTTTCGCTAACATATCAATCTCATCTTCGCTCAAACCAAAGATATNGAGTTTCCGTTCGGCAGCACGAAGCGCTGAATGCGCCACTAGGAGCGTCTGGCGTGCGANCTTTAGGTCTTGCTCGACAACTCGGATTTCCATCTCCGCTACCTGCACGGTGCTTTCNGCCGCATTTACCGCACTTGCGGCAGANNNCACCNCACCTTCGGCGNACTGGACCGACTGTTNGGCTTCTTTGACATCACGCCCTGCTGCATCGACAGCACGTTTTTTCTCCATCAAAGCCAGACGATTCTGAAATTCAAGTTCTTCGGTGATGGCTTCGAACTCCGCTTTCGCGACGGTGTAACCTTTCTGTGCGTCAAGGTAGTCCGACTCACTGGAGATCTGCTTCTCACGAAGTGTTTTTTCCCGTTTGTAGGCCGCCTGNGCGAAATTCAGCTCAGCATACGCTTTGAGGGTGCGTTGTCGNTTCTCACCAATCGGTTTACTCTTGAAGGTATCGGTAATTTCGTCTATTGTCGCGTTTNCCGCAAGTAGTTTGAGGAGTTCACGTGTATTGTCGTGTATCGTTTCTTGCCACTCAAAGTCAGTCTCTGCAATTTCAGCTTCCGCACCNTNCACATCAACAGTCNTCTTTGCTNTTGTGATATTGGTNACGGCGAGATCATAGTCGTTTTTNACGACATCAACCTGCATTTTGGCAACATCGCGCCGTGCTTTAGCGACATCAAGCTTGGTTACCGTCAGACCAATGGTTATTTTGGCGACANCGAGGGCCGTTTTCGTATCGAGNTATGCGACCTGCGCATCGCCCATTTCGGGGCTATCGAGAACCGCCATAACCTCGCCAGCGTGAACATGGTCGCCAAGTGTTTTTCTTACTTCGTTTACTACACCCGATACACGCGGAGTGACATGCGCGATGCGGTCTTCGTTGACAGCGACTTCCCCAGGTAGACTGACGTCCACTGGGAGTTTCCCCATACCCGCCTTAGCTATTTCGATGCCGAACTTTTTCATGTCAGCGTCTGAGAGCTTGACCACATCTTCATCCTCATCATGGTCATCGTGGTCTGCATGGTCTGCATGGTCGCTATCCCCTTGAGCAACGAGGTCATTTGTTGCAGTCAGCCACACGATGAAAAATCCAAGGACAGCTAGAGTGATAAGGATGAGCGTTTTTCGGTTTTTTAGGTTCTGAGTTGGCATCGAATTGTCTCCTTTGAAATATTTAGTGTCAGCTAGTCGGTGGGTATCCGTGTGAGCGCATCCAGTTTCTTCCTCATACACTCACACACCCGCTCGTCAATTAAGAGGTTCACCAATCAACCGCTCCACATCGGCGACGGCTTTGTGATATTCTGCCAAAGCATCGATGTACGAACCTCTCACATCAAAGAGGGTTCGCTGGACATCGAGCATTTCCAAAAAGTCGAATTTTCCGATATGGTAGCCTTCGGTTACAGCATCAAAAGCGCTTTGTGCGCCTGGTAACACTTCGTCCTTTAAAGAGGTGACGGTAGTTGTGGCAGCAGAGAGTACTCCATACGTGGTTGCGAGTGCCTTGCGTACCACGACTTCCGCCGATTTATGTTCCTCGAAGGCCTTTGCACGGTTGTATTCGGCTTCACGGATAGCCCCTTGATTCCTATCAAACAGCGGAAGAGGAAAGGACAGCCCGAAGATGAGTGCAACGTCACCGATTTCGTTGAGGTGCTTCATCCCACCGACAATGGACAGGTCAGGAACCCGTCCTGACTTTTCCAGCTTAATAGTGGCTTGGCGTTGTGCCATCTCAACCGCCCAACGCGCAATGTCAGGGTTCTGCGAAATCCGATTCGCTAACTGCTCAGCGGTTGGAATGGGTTTGGTCATTTCAAACTGACCTTCAACTGTTTCAAATGCAGCTGATGTGCTACCCCAAGTGGAAGCTAACACCTCACGTGTCGTCTCAAGCCCACGTTTGGCCCCCTCAAGAGCGATTCGGCTATTTGCCAGTTCAACTTGAGCTCGCATTTGTTCAACAGGCGAAACCTTTCCCGCCTCAACCTGCGCTTTGACGGTATTGAACACCTGCTCCGCCAGATGGACCAACTCCTTATTCAAAGCGATCACCTCCTGTGCTGCCAGCACATCAATGAAGGCTTGCACCGTTTGGGTCAGTACGTCGAGCCTTGCCGTTTCGTAATCCCACCCGACAAGCTCGGTCTCAAGGGAGGCGACCTGTCTCCGTTTGCCTCGCTTGCCGCCAAGTTCAACCAAGTAGCTGAGTTGAATTATAGTCTCAATTGCCCCGAAACCACTGAGGTCTCCAGAACCGCCGAATTCCTTTATTTTGGCTTCTAATTCCGGGTTCGAACGAAGTCCAGCTTGGAGTGTTCGGACGTCTCCAGAAAACACATCCCAAGAAAAAGCCCTTAAATCCGGGTTGTGCATTAGTGACAACGCCAGTGCCTGAGGTAAGGTCAAAATCCCTTTTGGTTCACTAAATTGCTGCTGCTCATCAGCAAGATAAATTGAAGGATGAAAGGATGTTAGTTCTTTTCCCAACGGACGAGCTTCAGGCCAAGAAATATCCGCTTGATAAACACTACAACCAACCAGAAATGTCAACAATAGAATACCAAAGAATATGACAATGAGTTGCCGCATACAGATCCTCCGAAACGCACAACAAATAAACGGGTCACAAAATGATTGAGAACTACTTTTATAATGGTAATGAGAAATTACCAACCGATGGGACCAGCTGAGGGGCTGAAACAGGCAACTTCACAACTCCGAAACCGTCCGATTTTTCTACAGTCGAAGAATAACCGTTTGGAAATCTGTGGAATTGGCTTGCCAAGTCCCGATTGACAATCGATAGTCGATCAGTGTTGAAACCAAATGGGAAGGTAAAACGAATGCAGCATAGATTGTAGAAGGCTTTTCGACTATTGACTCTTGCCTAGGATTAACATAAGAAAGATTGGGGCTAATAGCTGGAACCACAATGTCGAAGC
>PBXZ01000159.1:0-27833 GCA_002729415.1 Candidatus Poribacteria bacterium
CAAATGGGGTTTAGGCGATGTTGGTACAACAGGCGTCCCAGAAAGACATGGTTTTAACACTTTTTTTGGTTATTATCATCAAGTACATGCACACACTTATTATCCATCTTATCTATGGAGAAATAGTGAAAAGATTGAGTTGCCAGGTAATAATGACGGTGATGAAGGCAAAATCTATTCACACTACCGTATTTTTGAGGAAACCTGCAATTTTATCCGTAAAAACAGTAACCGCCCATTCTTCTGTTACGCGCCCTGGACACTTCCGCATGGGCGGTATACCATTCCACAGGAGGATCCGGTTTGGAAAGTCTACCAAGACAAACGATGGTCAAATTCGGCTAAGGTTGCAGCAGCCATGATTTCGCTTTTTGATCGTCATGTTGGTCAGTTGCTGCAATTACTGCAAGCGTTAGACCTAGATGATAATACTATCATCATGGTAAGTTCCGATCATGGTGCTGGTTTTCGGTTTGAAGGAGAACTCGACTCCTGCCAACCACTTCGAGGCCAAAAGCGAACCATGTACGAAGGTGGTATCCGAGTGCCTACTATAGTACGTTGGAAAAATCAGATACCACAAGATCAAGTGAGTGATCATCCATGGTATTTTCCTGACATCATGCCGACACTGCTTGACTTAGCTGACCTGCCTGTTCCAAAAGGTATCGATGGCATTTCAATCACACCAACGCTGAAAAACCGAGGCGAGCAAAAAAAACACGATCATCTATACTGGGCCTTACCCTTGTATGATTTTGGGAAACGGGAATTCAAACCAGAGGGGTTGATGGAAGCTGTGCGAAAAGACAATTGGAAAGCTGTCCGTCCATTAACTAATGCACCGATTGAATTATACAATTTATCACATGACATCAGTGAGGAACATAACGTAGCAGATCAATGGCCTAACATCATTGGGCAAATGAATTCACTTTTACGTCAGGCTAGAACGGCGGGACACCCGCAAATTGAGCCCAAAATGCCGGAAGGCAAACGGTACCGATAAACGGAGAATTATATGTCTATTCATAAAATTGTAGAGCCAGTTATGTTTAACAAAGACCTTGGCCAACCGCTTGACCTCAATAGCATCAATTTCACTCAGAAAAACGCTGATGGTAAACCTGTTATACCCATGACAACTGAGCAGAAATATGTTTTTGATGCCAAAGGTTGGGTCATGATTCCTAATGTGCTAACAGAATTAGAAGTTAGTGAAATGCGTGATTTCTGTTACCAGTTGAAACAAGACCCCAACTCCATCCCTGCACCTGAACGCTCAACCTATGGTGGCCCGTTGCAAGCTTTGATGGATCATCCAGTTATAGTAGGTATGGCTAACGAATTTTTGGCCTCTCCATATCTTTGCAGTCAAGAATGCTACGGTTTTCGCATGGAAATGAGTTTCTTAGCTTTACGTTCGATCGAAGACAAAGAACCAACAAAATTTTCACCACACAACGGCAACGCCATGTGGCGTATGCCAGGTGATTGCCACGAATATCACTGTATGCCTGGAAAAGCTTATAGTGGTCTCACCCGTGTAGTATGGGAACTGGAAAGTGTAGAGGCAGGCGATGGAGGAACCCTTTTTATTACGGGCAGTCACAAATCTGCTTTTACTGCACCAGAGTCAGCCTATAAACATGGCTCGTCATTGTGGGAGACCTATTCCTGTCCAGCTGGATCGGTCATTATTTTTACTGAAGCAACCACGCATAGTGGTCAACCTTGGACCAATCCAGAACGAGATCGGGTAGCGATTTTCAACGCTTATAACTCGATCGATCGACGGTGGACAAAATCCCAGCCTCATCCTGACTACCTAGTCTCGATGCCACCTAAACGCCAAAGCCTGTTTCGAGACGCTTACGTCAAAGGTAATGTAACAGGGAAGCCCTTTACAATGTAGATTATAAACATCCTACCAATGGAAGTACGAATTCGTTCATCAAGGCAAGGTGATCGTTTTTTTAATGCATCTTAAATTTAAATAAACCTTTTAGGTTTATAGGAGCATGGAAGGAAATTATGCGGAGTTGGAACAGAGACTTTTGTTTCCTAGCTTTTGCTGTCTTCAGCGTAGGTATGTTCTTTGGCATCTACTTTGCCTTATTTTTCAACTTCATCGAAAATCGGTTTGCAATTGAGGCGCATGAGCTTGGTTACATGGAAGCATTACGAGAAGTTCCTGGATTTCTTAATGCACTTTTTATCGCAATTATGGTTTATTTTGCACCACCAACGATCGGAGGAATATCGCTAGTCGTTATGGGGTTGGGTATGGCCGCTTACTCCCACATAGGCGGATTTGGAGGGCTACTATTCTTTTCCCTTGTTTGGAGTGTAGGATTTCATGCTTGGGTTCCATTACGTAGCCTAATGGCAATTACCTATTCAGAAAGCGATGAAAAAGGGAAACCAATTGGTCAGCTAAGAAGTGTGGAGAGCTGCGCTATGTTAGGCGCAGTCACGCTGTGCATGTTCTGTGTGGAGTTTCTGGAATTTGAAGGGCTTTTTCTAATTGGAGGTGGAATCACCACTATCGGCGGTATTGTTTTGATGTTTTCCTCACGTCAGCTACGAATCAAAGACGAAAATCGGTTTGTTATACGAAAACGTTACTGGCTTTTCTATTTGCTGTCATTTCTGCAGGGATGCCGTAAACAGATCTTTATCACTTTCGCAATTTTTGCACTTGTTAAAGTATATGGAACTAATAGAGATATGATTATTAAGCTGATACTAATTAATCAAATTATCATCTTTATCTTTTCTCCAATCATGGGACAATTAGTGGACAAACTCGGGGAGCGTATAATGTTAAGTGCAAGTTACCTCGGGTTAGCCTTGGTTTTCATTGGATATGCAACGCTGAAAAATATCAACTATCTATACGTTCTTTACTGCATTGACAATTTTCTGTTTGTTGGTGGTATTGCTTTAACGACCTACCTAAACAAAATTACCACTCCGAAAGATCTAAAACCAACACTCGCTATGGGAGTAACTATGAACCATACCGCAGCTGTTACGTCACCTTTGATTGGCGGCTTGGTATGGATGAAGTTCGGTTACCAAATTATCTTCATTAGCGGCGCTGCATTTGCCTTGATTTCCCTCGTTTTCACTCAGTGGCTGAGAGTACAACCTGTTATTTTCGAAACGAAACCAGAATTTGCTGATTAGGATACTCAATTTTGTTGAAGATAGCACGAGAAATTCATCATCTTAATCATCTTGACAAGTTCCTAGCTTGCAGGATACCTACTCCTATCAGAAGACTCAGGTTACATCTACAGACCAAACTACAACAAATACTGACAAAAAACCGGAAAATGTCTAATTACATCGCATATTTAAGCATAAATGCCAAAAATAATTAATAGCAATCCTAATATTGAAATGGCACCAAAACTCACACTGAAGCCAATTAAATAATTTCGAATAGAAATCTGATTCTTAAACTTGGTTTGATTGATACTGTTATGGTAGATAGAATGAGTCCTAAAGGCCAGCGACTTACTACTCCCAGATGGGCCAATCGTTTTCCTGCAACTGTGTCCAAAGCTGGTCAAACTCACTACTCCCATCATCCTCCCATTCATTCAGGCTAATGCCGCTAGCGTATGACTCATCTACTCCCTGCTTCATCAGGCTTTCTGCTTGTTGTAGGTTTCGATAATAGTGTTTGATATTCCCTGGTAAAGTTACCACAGAAAGATGACGAGGTAATTCCAATGCAGCGGTTTGAGCATAACGTTCAATCGCTTCTTCATCTAATTCGATACCTAATCCGGGGTTTTCCGGTACCTTTACGAATCCACGTTGAACCTGGTGTCCTGTGACAATCAGATCATCTTCATAGGCATGACTAGCTGTCACCCCCGGCAGAGTAGCCGTTGGCATAACAGCACCAAGGTGACAAGCAAATGCTGTAGTAATACCGGTTCCAACGTACTGCAGCAGGATCGGTGTGTTAGCCGCAGCAAAAACCCAACCTGCAGCCAATGCACTTCTGATATTTTCATGACTACAGAGCGCACCATCGAAATCTCCTTGCCGCAGCCCAGTCCAAGGACCTGAAGGTTGACGAGAAGCAGGTTCACTTAGCACACCAACACCATGCAGATAAAAGGGAATACGAATCTCCTGATGGAGACGACGCCACCCCTCAATATCATAAGCGAAAATCGGTTCTTCAACACCTTTCACAACTGGAATCTTTTCCAATTCACGTAGAATGGGCAATGCTTTTTCTACATTGATTAAAGAACCATTAAAATCATATTCTACGCGAAAATCAGGCGGTGCGACCTCTTGAATAGCGTGCGATTGCTCAATGACATCATAAAATGCTCTGGCTTTACATTTTAGACCACGATATCCACGCTCAGCGGCTACCTGAACTTCGGCAGCAGTGTTTTCAGGAGACATGCACGGCATCCACCAACCCATGGCAACCCAATGGCGTACCTGTTGTCCCATCAATTTCCAAGCGGGCAAACCCAGATGTTTTCCCATTAGATCATAGCAAGCTATATCAAGGTTAAACCGACCAGATCCCATTACATGGTCGAAGGGGCTAGTCCCCAGATACGAATCCAATAGCTCTGACTCAAAAGGTGGACCAACATTTTCACCAATACCAATCAATCCAGTATCCGTGTAAAATTTATAGACCGTTACCTGTTCAGTCATGTTGAAGTGGTAATATTGCTTCCGAATCCGGTCTTCATAAGGAACATGTAAAACGATCGGTTCAATCTCGATAATTTTCATGAGTCTGTTTCCTAATTCCTTTGTGATTGATAACAAGTTCCACATCCGTCAAAGTGATGTCCCCAGCTAGCTGAGGATGACGTTCTACCAATACTACCTTGACTTTATGTTTTCCAACTTCAATTCCTGTTGGCTGCATGACAAAACATAGCCAAACAGCACTACTAACATCGGAGATCTTATCGGATTGGTGAAAATTACAATACTGGACCTCAGCATCTTGCAGTTTATCTCCATCCCACCACACATCAACCATATCTCCTTGCACCCACTCGCTGAGACGCAGGCGAAGTTCCAGCTCTGTTGAGGAATCAAGCACAAATTCATCTGCAATATCCAACGTAATTATGGGGCCAGTATTAGTTATGGTTTTCCTCAATAGCACGGGCACTTCGCCGTAGATACGGTCGATGCGATAAGCACCACGCCATGCCCCTTCTGTTTGAATGAATCGGTGAGTAGCAGCATAGATTTTATTGGTATTTCGGAGTGCCTCAATAGATCCGATTTGTGAAAGCAGTTCACGACGTGAATCACGGTTAGCATGCCAATTAAAAACGTAGATCCCTTTTGCTCCGGCTTTGTGGTAGCGGCTTGCAATAGCGCGCATACGCATGTTCCGTTTGGTTTCTTGGTTTTCAGGCCCAACGAACAAATCGGGCAATCCACTATCAAGTCCTGGGTATACATCAATACCTTGATCACAACATATATTAACAAAGTTATCGACTTCTACGGAGGCATCAGTTGCCGCACCACCAGCTGGAATCAGAATGTCCACCAGATCTTCATCAATCCATGCGGCTATATCGTAGCCGGTACGATTACACATCTCTAGACTACCTGCCACTCGTGTAGCGAGATAGAAAGGTCGGTTCCGCTCTTCCGCAAGCGCATTGGTCATATGTCGGGTAGCACGTTGCAGATCAGTAAGTAAATAGCGTAACCTATACGCTTCATATTCAGGAAGGTGGAAAGCATGTCGTTGCCAATCTAATTCCACTCCGTCCCAATCGTATAAACGGCAAACTTCCTGAATATGAGCAAGTCGATGTTGCCGAACTTCCGGAATGGCCATATTCCACGAAAGGTTGAACCACTCAGACGTCTGATCTCCCAGAAGCCACTCTGGATGCTCAATTCGCAATCGGGTTAGCTCGGTATGATGTAATTTTCCGAGATCGCTAACCTGAGCACCATTAAAATGGTTATCATTCATGCGAATCGAAGCATAGACATGAAACCCTAGTTGATGACCTTTTTCAATTAAAGCTTTTTGTGGATCCTCGCCACGTTCGAGCATTCGACGAATATTTTCGGTAAAGATATAATTTTGGGCATTCTCATACCGTCTCTCATGAACATCACCGAGAATTTCCAATACTTGACTAGGCCACCGAGCAGAATGCTCTCCGACACACCAAAATAGCGCACCAACCTGAGTATTTTCTAACGGTGCATAAACCTTGTTTAGGAAATCATCCATTGATTGTGGAACCTTCGAATAACCGTGTGGAGCTCCATCCCAATTGTAGATAATTCTGTATCCAGGCGGTCTCGGCATCTCTGAACTCCTTTGATACTGTGCTTATTGTCACAAACTAATAGTTTTCAACAGAACTTTTTTTCAAATTCTCAGGATTTAGTCCTTCCAGTTCCGGGACGACAAATTCACCATTTTTTCGCACTAAACGGTTATCAAAGTAAATCTCACCTCCACCAAACTCAGGTGTTTGAACCATCACCATATCCCAGTGGATGGTGGATCGAACACCATTATCAGCTTCTTCATATGCCTGTCCCGGTGTAAAATGAAAAGAACCGGAAATCTTTTCATCAAACAGAATATCCAACATCGGTTTATGAATGTACGGATTAAGGCCCAAAGAGAATTCACCAATATACCGTGCACCCTCATCCGAATCCAGTATCTGGTGTAATTTTTGAGTATTGTTAGAAGTAGCATCAATAATCTTCCCATTTTCGAAACGCAGACAAATATCAGTAAATGTTGTTCCTTGGTAGATCGTGGGCGTATTGAAATGAATAACACCATTGATAGACTGACGAACTGGTGCGGTAAAACATTCTCCATCTGGGATGTTGCATTCTCCGGCGCACGGTATTACCGGAATACCCTTGATACTGAATTCAAGGTCAGTTTCAGGACTAACAATTCGTACTTTATCTGTAGATTCCATCAAAGACTTGAGGGGCTGAATGGCGATTTCTAATCGATTGTAATCGAAGGTACAAACATCAAAGTAAAAATCCTCAAAAGCTTCAGTACTCATTTTGGCTTGCTGTGCCATAGCAGGGGAGGGCCAACGCAGTACAACCCACTTGGTTTTTGGAACCCGGATATCAAAATGAACTGGCGTTAGCCAATGTTTCTGATACAGTTGCATGGCCTTAGTCGGAACATCAGATAACTCAGTAATGTTATGACTACCGCGGACACCGATATAAGCTTGCACCCGTTCCATGCGGTAGGCTTCGTAACGACCCATCAATTTCACTCCTTCCTCATCAGCTCGACAAAGGAGTTCGCGTTGAATTTGATTCTGCTTCAATTCAACTAATGGAATTCCTCCTGCTTTCCGAACTGCACGAATCAACACAACCACCATCTCAGCTGGAATATCAAAGCCCTCAATGAGAACAAACTCACCCTCTTCGATTTTGGTGGAGTGGCAAGTCAGAATTTCTGCTAATCTATTCAGTCTTGGATCGTGCATCTTAACCTCCGCTAATAATTCCTTACAACTCAATTCCTAGCACACAATAAAATTATGAAAATTTACTGGTACATTAATTTTTCGAGGACGTCAAATCAAAACACAATAATTGATCCTTGCTACGAATATATAGAAATCCATTTGATAGAACTGGGGCAGCCCATAAAGGGTATTCAAGTCCATGTTGTTTGGACAACTGTACCGAAGATATCACATCTAATTTTTCGGGATTGATGCGGATCAACATCAAACGGCCAAATTCTCCCAGACTAATTAGACGTTCATTAACATAAAGCAAGGAGGTCCTCTCATTAATTGGATCTGACCACATAACCCGACCAGTTTGCAACTCAACGCATCGCAGACTTGATCCTTGCGTATGCCGGCCACTACAACCATAAAGATAACCTTGATGGTGAATCGCTGTGTTCCAATGCAACATCATTGTTTTTTCCCGACGAGATGACAAATCGTTCCAGATAATCTTATACCCTCTTGGATAAGCTTGAAGCACCGAGCTTCCCACACCATATGCTTCACTAATGAATACAGTATCTCCTACAACAACAGGGTTTGAGGCATTGACCGACTCAAGTTTCCTATCACGCCAAGGATACTGAAAATCAATTTGGCCTGTTAGAGGATTAAATCCTACTAAACCACCTCTAGTAAACATAAAGCACCATCTTCTGTGGTCAATTGTTGTCAGAATCGGACTGGCATAACTGGCAAGCTCATCCGTGACTTGGTAAACTACCTCACCTGACATTTTGTCAAAAGCAACAATACCAGAACCGTTTCCTGCAACTTTACCCTGCGCTTGGTAAACATCTCTTGCCTTAGTAGGAAGTGCTCCGCCAACCTGCACAATGAGTAATTGATCTTCAATAATAGGCGTCGAACCAACCCCAAAGAAATTAGGGACAACATTAAATCGAGAGCTCGCGTCGATTTTCCACCGTAGTGCACCATCCAAAACATCCAGACAGTGTAATATGCCTTTAGGCCCATAGATGTAGACACGATTGTTATCAACAACAGGGCAGGTACGCGGACCATTATTGTAACCATAAATATCCTTGTAATCGGTTGGGTATTCAAATTGCCAGAGGAGTTCTTTCTTCTCACTCCTCATACAACTTAATCGTGCAAGATTCTGATGTCGATCAAATATAAACAATCGTCCGCGGGAAATG
The DNA here is from genome assembly GCA_002729415.1 of Candidatus Poribacteria bacterium. GTDB lineage: Bacteria > Poribacteria > WGA-4E > WGA-4E > UBA9662 > UBA9662. Next base: position 8,720 of record PBXZ01000159.1, read on the forward strand.
GNGGGTGCTCCATAACTTTCACCGATTTTTGTTTGCCAAACAAGAGATGGACCAGAGATACCCCAAGGGTCAATGGAGAAATTCTCTGGCGATTTCCCGTCACCAGATGGTCCTAGGAAACTAGGCCAGTCACTTCCTGTTTTACGTATACGTAAATCCGGTATTTGACTATTCGTTTCAACGTATGTTTTAGAAACAAATAAAACGAATAAAAAGGTAGAGAAAAGTAGCCATTTAGATGAATCAAACATTCAAATATTTTTGGACCCTTTTATCTTTACTGACACGCCATATAATNGAATCGAGATAGTAATGTTGCAAGGCAAAACCACTGATCAGCGACGCTNTCACCTGTTGACCTAGTTTNAGCTTTGTAGGATCAGAGATACCNGCCATCATACCAACTGTATGAAAAACAGCTTTGTCCAACCCTAACCCAGTTACTTTCTTCAACCAATTGATCCATGGTCCCCTGTAACATAGGAAAGTGAAAATGATACCGGTAANGACGTAAGTTGTTAAATTCTTGAATAGGCTTCTAGGTACTCTGTATTTTGGATTTGAGCTATGCTGGTACTTATTTTGGGCATAGGTATAGACGATACAATGATATTGTATATTGTGTCCAACGGTAACAATTGGCGTAATAAAGGCAGCAAAAAGCAAATCGGAAAAAGCCACAAAATGGAGTGGANCAATTAGCAGCATATACAGCAATTTACTGANATTCAGCNGTTCCCCTATTAGAANAAGTTTTAGTTGATAAGATAAATAAATCACCAAAACAAAAAAATATAANANCGTTGCAAACGGATAGAGGATACTGCTGATAGATAATGAACCNATAATAGNACTATGCAAACCCAAGTTGGGATAGCCACGGAGTCCAGGATAAAATGACCCGGTCANGAACATGANCAAAGGCATGTACATAGTCAAGTTGAAAAACCAATAGTCTAATCGATGAGTTCCGTAGTCATTTGCTTTCCGTTTGTAGAGGGCGAAGAATCCCCAATGCTGCCTGACAACATGGTAATAAGCCCATAATCTAAAGAAAGTAAAAAAAGCAATAGCACCGATAGCCATGGTTTCTTTTTTGATATAGAAACCGTGTTTTGCTGTACCATAAGCCAGAAAATATGGAANTGATATAGCGATTGGTCCAACCAGAAATAAACCAAACGATCCTAATAGTTGGGAGCGTCGATTTTTCCATTCGTCAATATCAAACAAAGTCCGACCAAGTGTCGCCCAAATGTGGGGGGCATCCAGAAGAATTGCCCAACTGGTAACAACCANCAATTGGAGAGTAAACGGTATTTCAAAGTCACCTACGCGCAGGCTANTGAAAGATNCNTTTCGAGTATCCGAAAAGCGATGTGATGCATACCAGATAATCCCCACATACAACCAGCCGACCAGGGCAGATCCAATATAAAATATCAGATCCCGTTTTTGATCAAGTATCCACGCAAAATCTAAACGGCGTTTCATCTTTCTTTGTTCGTATTTTATGACAATTGAGGCTATTTCTGTGTAAACATGGGTATATCGTAATTACCCGATGACCGTTGGAAATGTGTTCGAAATTGAATCCCACAGAGTAACCAAGAGACAGATTATTATCAGAAATACTGGCATGATAAAATGGATTAGGTCTTTTCCTCGAAGGTACACATCGGCAATATTATCCGGTAGCATAACTTTAAAATGGTCGTTATTTAGAAACATCTGATGCCTAATACCTGCATCAACATGTTATACAGGTCAACTCAAAGACCAAATCTCAGCTGCCGTACCACCCAATATTCTTTTCTTATCGTCATCACTTAAGAAAGGGAGACCGTCTCGAATGAGACAGAGTTCCTGTTCTAAAGTCGGCCAATTATACCGTGTTCGATGATAAGCAGGAAAGCCTGTTCCCCAGACGGTACGCTCAACTCCAAAGGCCGAAAGCAACCTTTCGATGAACGGATGCACATCACAGTGTGGAAACGATTCTGTTGAACGACCAGCTACATCCGACAGTTTTATATAAACATTGGGATAATTAGCTAAATCAATAATTGGCTGAAAAATCGCTTCATCGTCCTGAATATCGGGATAACCCAAGTGATCGATGACTAACCTTAGATGTGGATATTGTTGAGCAATCACATTAATCTGATCTGCAAACTCAGGCCGTGTATGAAATTGAACAATAGCAGATAAATTGGCGATACTTTCCCACATAGCTTTGTTTGATGGCTTAAGCAAGATCTTTTGATTTGGATAATACATTGGATGAAATCGAAATCCGACCAAACCTCGCTCTTCAATCCAATACCGAGCCTGCGCAGCATTATCCGGATCCTCTGGATTGATTAATCCGTGTCCAACAAACCGATCGGGAAACCGAGCAACTGAATCAGCGATATAACCATTATCCCATGTGGACCAACTGGTTTGTACCAACACACACCAATCCACGCCATGCTCATTCATCTCAGCCAGAAGTTGATCTACCGTTGCTGGCTGATCAGGATAACTATTCCAATTTGGCGAAGTCGGCCCGACTGGATATTTAGGTGGATCTATCTCCCACACATGTACGTGTGTATCAACAATCATATAGCTTATTCCAGTTATTATGAGTACAAACTNTTTTATGATGATCGTTTCGGTGGGGTGGCAGATACACCTTCTAANCCTCCACTAACTCTCAGCACTTCGCCTGTAATCCAAGAAGCCTGAGGNCTACAGAGAAACGAAACACCCTGTGCAATATCAGTTGGCTCACCCCATCGTCCTAATGGGATAGTGTTTCTGATGCGCTCAATCATCTGGTCTTCGCTAATATCCAAACTTTCACATCGTTGCGACATCACAGTCCTNTTAAATTCGGTATAAACAGGTCCTGGACTCACAGCGTTTACCCGCACACTGTAAGACGCCAATTCCAAAGCCAGTGTCTTGGTTAAACTAATAACTCCTGCTTTAGCTACATTNTATGCAGCAACTAATGCTGCNGGACTTTGCCCATTGATTGACGCAATATTGACAATGCTTCCAGATTCCTGATGTTCCATTATCCTGCCAGCGGCACGACAACAATAAAATGTCCCTGTTAAAGTAACATCCAATACACGTGCCCATTCAGAGTCTTCAAGCTCAACNATAGGGTTAACATTTTGGCCAATACCAGCATTGTTAACCAGAATATCCAACCGCTTGTAATTATCGAAAACACGATTAAAAAAGGCTTTTACACCTTTACTATCAGTAACATCAAGATAGATNCCATCTGCATTCAAACCTCTTTCTTGTAACCGACTTGCTTCAATCTTGGCTTTCTCAATTTGTAAATCGGCAACAATCACTGTTGCCCCATTGACGGCAAGTTGTTCGACAATACCTAGCCCCAACCCCTGAGCAGCTCCGGTAACAACTGCTGTTAGTCCATCAAAACAATATGTTGTATTTTCCCTATTGCTCACAAATTCCCCNCCCCAATGCACAAAGGTAGTTTATAGAAAAATTGNTCCTATTAGTGTTCATTTAGCATTTGCAGAAAAACACACGGCCTTGAAAGACGCTGCGCGTTCCTCTAGGGGACTTTCAATCGCTATGCGTTCGATGCTTGACCCTAACTGTACTCCATGGCAGTCTGTGCGATCAAGCATGTATTGTGCATCCTCAGGACTAACAAGCGCTGCTCCATGTGCTAACCGAATAGNGTCTGGNCAAATCTGCTTGGCAATTTCATAGTGTGCTTGGCTACGAATTGCCATTTCTTCAAGCGATCGCCCTNCTGNATACCCAGTTGTTCCTCCTTGTGTAATACCCGCGTGNAATATAAAGATATCTGGCGTTGCCGCTTCTAATAACTGCTCAGTGTCTTTTTCGTTGAAAGCATAACCAATAGTCAACATNTCTAGATCCCGTGCCATTCTAAGCATNTCAATTTCATGCTGGTAGCCTAGACCAGTACTTTCCAANGTCTGGCGAAACTCACCGTCAAACCATGCTACCGTTGGAAAATTATGCACTCCCGAAAACCCAATCCGCTTACAGTCTTCAATCAANAGTCGCATATCACGCAAAACATCGACGCCATTCAGGCCAACAATAACAGGTACTTTTTTNACTTGAGGTAATANTTCCTGTTGNCCNATCCGATAGACCATTTCATTGGCATCGGCCATTGGTAACATTCCTGCGAGTGACCCATATCCTTGCATCCGAAAGTAACCCGTATTATAGACACCAATAATATCCACACCACCTCGCTCNATGAATTTAGCCGCGATTCCATTTCCAGCCCCTGTCATAACCAATGGCCTAGCTCGGTCAATTTCTGCCCTTAAACGAGAAAGAAATTCTTGGCGGGAATACCGTTTGGCCATCTCATTTGCCTCCTACTATTTCGCTAAACGGACTTGGTATCCTTCAAAGCAACTTGGCCTTTTAACACAAATACNACAACTCATAGCATATTTCTGCTGTTTTTTTCAATCAAGGATATCAATAACTCGGAGGCCTCTGTTGCAAATGCANCATCTTCAATGTGTGTATCGCGATCTATGACCCGAAATGTACTGGTCAAATTGGCCTTCAACTCAGCCATAAACGCCGCGTCTGCTTCTGGATCGTANAACCCCATACCTTCAACCGCGTAGCTATCATACCCTCCAATTGGATTCATGAAAACTGCTTCATTTTTGGTATGATTTAGTCGGCGTGCAACTTCTCNCCCAACTTCAGCCATCTCAGNTGCNTTCAGCCGAACATCGGTAATCTGAGGGCTNTGAGGAATTAATGTCCGATTTTTATACTTAGCGGGTACTGTTTCCGGTTCGTTGAAAACTAACACCTCAATGGCACCAGGACAAATAACTTGCGGAATTCCTAGCTTGCCTGCGGTTGTCAGCCGCTCGATACCACCAGCTAATAAGGCATTGTGCATCTCGTTCGACACTTCAATGATCGCATAATCGAGCACTGCTCCTATCAGACCTTCTTTCATCATCTGTTCCATGGCACGACCGCCTGAACCAACTGCGTGAAATACGATGGTTTCATAGCCGGCAGCCTCTAAAACCTCAACGGCCTTCATAGCTCCTTTTGTTGTTATCCCAACAGTAGTCACAGCTACCAACGGCCTGTCACCCTGCTTAAGTTCTACGTCTACATTTGCCATGCCACATATAGATGCCGCGGCGTTTGCCAGCATTTTTCGCATAACCGGATTGAGACCAAGAATGTCAGTTACCGAGAACATCATAGTAATGTCTTTNATGNCTACCCAATGCGCGACATTTCCGGAAGCCATTGTGGATACCATTACCTTAGGAAAACCATATGGTAAAGCACGCATGACTTTAGTAGCTAGTGTGGTACCCTGCGTGCCCCCCATTGATATAATACCATTAACTTTCCCTTGGGTAACGAGATCAATCACAAGATGGGTTGCACCATCAGCCATAATTGGAGCAGCAACTTCCCTTGTAGGGCTTTCAAGTAATGTTTTCAAAGAAGTGCCACCGGCTTGAGCTACTTGCTGGCGAGTGATGTCGGCCTCAGATGTCGGTGTGCCTACGACGCCCGTATCAATGACAAGGGCTNTATTATTCAACTTTTCGATTTGTCGGCACAAATACTCCGCTTCAGTTCCCTTAGTGTCCAATGTTGCTAATACAGCGATGGTCTTCCCATTCANGATCAGACCTCCCNATGCTATAGAGGGAGACAAGATAATCTCCAGATAGTTATAACAAAAATAAATCTACATAGTTACCCAAGCTGAATCATTGTTACAAGACTCAACCGCCTTATAAATAAATTTCATACCTCTCAGACCATCATAAACCGTTGGAAAGTCNTATTCCTCTGCCTNCATCGGATCGCCATCAATGTGCTGCCGAATAGCATCNGCAACACCAACGTAAATAGTAGCGAAGCCTTCTAGGTAACCTTCTGGGTGCCCCGGTGGAATNCGNGTGCTGTCCGCTGCCGGTTCAGAAAGATAACCTTGCGCACGAGTCAGCGTNTGCCTNGGCTCACCGTAACGATAAAGCTCGAGNTAATTTGGATTTTCATGGGCCCATTTAATCGCACCCTTTTCGGCATAGACCCGAAGCGTCAACCCATTCTCTTCCCCNGTAGCAACTTGACTAATACTTAAAACACCTTTACCACCNCCTTTGAGGCGNAGGAGCGCATTGACATCTTCATCAAGTTTCCTGTCAGGTAAAAATGTGCTCTTATCTGCGCAGATTTCCGCAACTGGATCTCCTGTAACATACTCTAATAGGTTGATACAATGTGTNCCAACATCTCCTAAAGTGCCACCAATACCTGACTGTTTGGGATCAACTCGCCAAGCGGCTTGCTTCTGACCAAGTTTCTCATGAGGAACCATTAGGAAATCTTGAAGATACTCAACTAACACTTTACGAATTTTCCCCATTTCACCCGAATGGAACAGTTGACGCGCATGCCTAACAAGCGGATGCCCCGTGTAATTGTGAGTAAGCGCGAACACAAGNCCNGATTCCTCTACCATTTTAACCATAGCTTCGGCTTCATCAAGGCTNTATGCCATGGGTTTATCGCAGACGATATGAAACCCCGTTTCCAAAAAGGCTTTGGCGATAGCGAAATGGGAAACATTGGGTGTTACAATGCTAACAAAGTCNATCCGCTCATCCTCAGGAAGTTTAGCTTCGGTAATAGCCATTTCCTGATATGTNTCATAGCAACGATCTGGATCAAGATATAATTGTTGGCCAGTAATACGGGTATTTTCAGGTGTTTGTGAGAAACAGCCAGCAACAAGCTCAATTTGTTGATCAAGCGTGGCAACAATGCGGTGTACACCACCGATGAAGGCTCCTTGCCCTCCTCCAACCATACCCATACGTAATTTACGTCTCCAAGATTCCATTATTATCTCTCCTTACTACACAATTTTTGTGATGTTCTTTCCTAATCCAAATGTAAGTGCTACTTAGAATTGATTAGCTCAATCCGAGAATCTGGCGGTTTTGTTCCGTATTTGTTTCACCTCCTGCAAAGTCATCAAAAGCCACGTCTGCTGTCTCAATGATATGTTTGGCAATAAAAGGTGCTCCTTCGGCTGCACCTTGCTCAGGACTTTTAATACAACATTCCCACTCNAAGACTGCCCAACTGCTATAATCCGCTTCTGCCAACAACGTGAACACACTGGTGAAATCGACTTGGCCATCTCCAAGAGATCGGAACCTTGCAGCTCGTCCAGACCAAGGTTGATAGCCTCCATAGACACCAACACGACCGGTCGGCCGAAACTCTGCGTCCTTGACATGGAATCCNTTAATACGTTCACCATATAATCTGATGAAATCTAAGTAATCGAGTTGTTGTAACAAGAAATGGCTAGGATCATAATTCAGGCATGCCGCTGGGTGATTATCCGTATAATCAAGGAACATTTCATAGGTAGCTCCATCGTAAACATCTGATCCAGGGTGGAGTTCATAACCTAATACTTTACCTTGCTCATTAGCTAAATCTAGGATGGGACGCCAGCATCTAGAAAGTTCTCTGAAAGCCTCCTCGATGATGCCTTCTGGTCTTTGTGGCCATGGATAAACCATCTGCCAAGCAAAACCACCGGACAACACAGGAATAACTTCTGTACCCATGTTGACCGAAGCATGGATGGTTTTCTTTAATTCCTCCGTTGCCCATTCAGTTCTGGCATTTCCCTTCAAACCAGGCGGATGGAAAGCTTCAAACATAATCTCATAGGCTGGATGGACAGCCAAGACTTGTCCTGCTAAGTAGGCTGCCAACTCGGTTGGCTCAAGCCCCATTTCTTGAAGCTTGCCTTTAAAATCATCACAATAGGTTTTGGATACTGCGGCCTGATCTAGNTTAATGACACGTTCATCCCAAGCTGGAATCTGAATACCCTTATAACCTAAGCCTGCAACCCATTTCCCGATATTTTCCATGCTGTTGTATGGCTCTTCATCACGCATAAACTGGGCGAGGAAGATGGCAGGACCTTTCATTTTTGGCATAGTTTTTCCCTTATAGTAATCGCATTTATTGTGTTCCAGTTAAACGAGTTCTCTTAATCAGTTTGAACTCTAAAACGAGCTAACTTGTAGTTCAAGTTTCCTGCTCAGTCTCTTAACCCAAATCTGAAAGTAACAAATATAAATCCAAGTCCTCGACTGGCTGATCTTCCTGATAATATCGCATAAATCACCAAAATAGTAAACTGTTAATGACTTAGCCTAATGTGCTCAAAATCGGGAATAAAGTTTGCTAGCCATGTTACAATTACGGAAATATTGAAGATCGAACTCCATTTTGTTTATCTGCATCCTTCAAAAATAGAAGACATTCCAATTTGGTTAAAGCAATTACTTTCGACTTTTGGCAAACAATATATATTGATAATCAAGAACTAAATATAAAACGGGATGAACTCCGAGCATTTAAAACATGGAAATATCTTACTGGAATCGGACATAATAATCTTAGGCTAGGAGATGTTGAGAAATCAGTTCAAACAGCCAATGATTTTGGCCTGTCACTTTGGTATGAAGGGTTTGTTATTTCCATTGATGATTGCATTTCTGAAATGGGAAAAGTTCTTGGCATTACNTTCAATAGTGTAGAAAACCATACACTCACTGAAATAATGGGGCTCGCAACATTGGAAACCGCTCCTCCACTTGCACCTTCCATTGAAACCCAATTACCCGAACTTGCCAAGAAATACCGATTAGGAATCGTTTCAGATACTGGATTGACGTCTGCCAAATTTTTACGTTGTTTACTCTTACGAGATAATATTATTTCACACTTTGCAGCACTTGGCTTTTCAGACGAAATGGAATATTCAAAACCTGATCCGATCATATTTCACCTTACACTAAAACATTTAGGAGTTGCCCCTTCTGAATCAGTACATATCGGAGATTTGATACAGACAGATATTTATGGTGCAAAACGCGCTGGGATGAGGACAATCCAATATACTAATGAATCACAAGAACAATATGCCAATGAATTCAAGACAGACAACCAGAACTTGGCAGCAGATGCAGTTATAGACAATTTCCGAAACATAAAATTGGTAATTGATGATTGGTAAATTGAAACTTCGCTGATTTTACCCGGNAAATTGANGATTATCGACATACTCCGATTAAGGTAGTTACAATTCTGCAACCATCTCCATTTCTAAGCGATGTTCNGGCTTTTGTTGCTTGGTTGATAGAAGTCGATAGTTNAAACGAAGAAGTAGATCGGTAAACTTNTGTACCTTGTAATCNGCCGTTGCGCGNATCTCGTGGCTAACTCCTTCATAGAAATTGTANCTGGCAAATGGTATTCCTCCTTCACTTTTCCCATTTGCTAAGCGNTAATTGATGTCGAGCCTTCCTCTGTTGANGATTGAATAACTCAGNTGGTTTTCCATAGAAATCGTTCGTGTCCGTGTTTCNGGTTGATCATCAAGTTCTTCGAAATCAATCGTATTTTGGTATATCCCNGTTAAACCCACTCNTATTGATCTATTGATTTCGTAGCGGAGNTTTATCTCANTATTACGTTCTGCTTGATTCAGATCTGAGATATCACCAAGACCTCCAATCTCTGNGAACTTTTCATGTTCCTTCCTNCGCTCAAGACGAGTGNTGACAGATAATCGCANTGTAGGGTTGAGGGTACAGCGGAGATCCCAATNACTGCTGTTTCGTTTCCGTTCACGATTATTTATTCGTTTATTCAGAGTCTGATTGGTCGTACGNCCAAGATCAACATTGAGTTTCGGNGATGGTGAAAGACCAACTTGAAGCCTTCGGTTCATGCGACCAAATATAGTTCGAGCAGTTTGTAGATTCTGAAGCAAATACAGGGATACTAAGTCCGCATCTTCCTGCTCTTCAGTAAGGTTAACTCGCGCAAATCCATTAATCGCCTTTAGGAAACGACGACCGAAGTTTAACTGTTGATCACGCGTTGCTTTCCATTGCCGTGGACGTAACCTTATCTGTATTTTTGCGTCAATAGCAGAAACAGGCTTATCACTAACATTCTGAATATATTTGATATAACTCCCTTTCTCATAATCTTCACGATAGTGCAGGTCATCGATTTTGACATAGTGTCCCTCTCCAGGATGAATCTCCCGACCATTGTAGGGATTGATGTTGGTATAAATTTCACGTCGTTCGGTGGCCAGTTTTTTGTCTAGTTCGTAGTTGATCTGCAAATCAATAGCACGATTCAACGGAGACATCCGCATCTCAATATCAGCTAATTGTGTGGTTGAATCGGGCAATCTCCCACGAGTTGTCTTGAATTCGCGACGGGAGATATTGCTTGATAAATTAGCCCACTTTCGGGGTTGAGAGAAGACCCCAATGGTCCATGTCTTGGCCCTTGTATTCGATTTCCAGTCTGTGAAACCGAGTGTTTCACCATCAATTTCCAGCAGTTCATCCTTTTCATGCGATTCTTCCCAACCATATTGGGCATTTACAGTAGCCCATTTGAATTCTGCCAGATTAATGAAAGCCTTAGAAATACGCCGTTTTCGGTTTAAGTTTAAGCTATCACTTGGATCTAGATCTACCGCTTCGAATTGTTCAATTGAACCATTTAGTGTTGACCCGCGAACTCGCTGNGATAGATTCCATTGATTTCTTTCTTTTCGAAATTGCCTTTGACTTCCAATTCCTGAGGTATTGACTTGGGTGTTATTCCGTAAATTTGGAAGTTTCAGCGGATTGAGAGAAAAACCATAGTTGATAAATGCCGTATCCTGTTCAACATGAAAAGATTCATTACTAATAGCTGACGAATCAATACTTTGTGTTCTCCCGATTCCAGAATTTAACTGAATCCATTTTAAGGGTTGAAACTGCACATCGATATCTACCAACCTTTCTTCCCCGATTGGCACAGTGGTAGTATCCATCAAGTACTGATTATCGAATTGTTGATCAGCATATAATTCCTCATACTGGAACTGATCCCGATTTTTGCTTGAGGCACCAACAGGAACAAAACCCAAATCAGTTAATCGTAAATCTAGGTTGACGTCAAGTTTTTCAGTTGAAGCATTGCCCACTAACTCCCAAGACTTTCCCAGAACCTTTCGATCAGTTTGAGAGAAAGTATTTTCATCGGTCGCACTCAGCGCAAATTTCCCACGAATCAACACATAATCGACCGGTGAGACTTGCGCTTCAATTCCCCAGACTGTGTGGCGTTGCGGAGCAATGAGTGACCTTTGATTCTTACCAACGTCCAGAATATTTTGTCGAAGATTTACCATATCCTGTTCAGTCAACATTGCATATGTGTTTTCTGGATCGTTGAGATCCGATTCAACAGCATAAGAAAATCCGAGTTTGGCCTTATTTCCCAGAAAATCNAGCGATCCACTTACGCTTTGAAGGGTTCTTTGATAAATAAGGTCTTCTTGAATATATTCGAAGTCAACACGAATTACGTCGTTGCTGGTAATCAAATGTTTGCTNGTAAACTCAATAATAGGATCCCCATAATCCCGAATAAAGTAGTCGTTATTTTCACCGCGGCGCATGCGCTTACCATTCAGCCAAACGATTTCACTTCCAGCTTTGACAACCACATATTGCCCCTCGACATCAATACGATATTCGCTCCTTCCTTCTTCACCTCTTATGGTTTTACTATCAGATTGACCTTTTGGAATTGCACTGGGAATAAGTCGAAATGTTCCCCAACCAAAGTTCCCTTCCACTGATACTCCTTCAAGCGCCATTGGGAACTGAACGTCTGAGTCATCAAGTGATCCAACAAAATCACCAAATGTTGCATTCACATTTGGGCTGGTGATTTTAATGAGCTTCTGATCGATGTCTCGAATATTTTCTGTTGTCCCTTCGGGTTGAATCGGTAAATCTTGATCGGACAGCATGGCAATGACACTAACATTCTCAGACACTTCACCATTTACGCTAATCCGCAGTTCCTGATTTTGTGTTAGAGAACGACCACTACCAACAGAAATACCAAACGTTTGAGATCCCGCTACCTGCAAAGTTGGTTGNTCATCACCATCTAGTATTGGTTCCTCATTTTTAGCACCTTGGGTTGGATCCAGTGCTTGAACTTTATCTTGTTNGGGAAAAAGATTTCGTTTATAAACTTTCTTAATGGCAAATGGAAACGATTGGTANCGAACNTGGACTTNTTGATGAACAAGTCGTTGATTTAAAAAGGTGANCGTTCCCTNATTATAGTTGATTTTGTAATCGATATTACGCACGAGTTGGAAGTCACTAACTGTGATGGCTTCAGATTGGAGGAAGACGGGTGAGAACTGCAAAGAANCAGGATTTGTCAAATCCAGAATTTCAAACGTTTCGTTCTTCTCAAGAAGAGATATTTTTTCAGGCAAGCTAGAATCATTTTTCTGTGCTATGACAGGTTGGATTAACAAAAAAAAAGTATAGAAAAGCAATTGAAGCTGTTGATGTAACTTGCAATATTAAGCGTTTGTCGCCAGTCGTACACTGTAATTTTACTCATACTCTNCAATTTTACCGAACACACAATTTTTGGGTTTGCCCTTCTTAGGTGCGAATTTNANTTAAGGCTTGGAAATGATCATTTGAAATTATGAAACGCGGAACACTGACAAAACTTTTTTGTTTTGTATTGGTTAATCCAANTNCNACTAGATTTTCTGCCTANCGTTATTTTACTTCTCATTNTTTTTTCACANGTAGAGAATACGNTGCAACAAGTCGCGGTNAGGAACANCAATTGGTGGTTGGTATTGATCTGTACCATAATCAGGTGTTGATAACTAAATGTGCCCAACCATTCTGGAATATTCATGTTGATTCCTTGTTATNGTGACCATACCCAGTTATCTTCTAGTGTGTTTTGTACTTTCTGATATGTATTACAATAANTCTGTATNNNCATTCGACAGGTGGACAATTATCATGAAAAATGATTGGGNTNNATTCGGTAAGTGTTCCAAATGTATTTGGTTCCTCTAGATTAACACCANTATAAAAATATTCATTGTCCCAAAAGCATTTACGAGTTNGAAGCCACAGGAACGGCTNTAAATTNTCTTGAATATCCACGAAATTANCGGACTATGANGCATAAATTCNTGAGGTTTTATTAACTTTCCNATTNAGGGCTACAANCTACCTGNTTTTGTAGTATATATAACCGTTAGGTTGATGATACTTTACTTATAAGTTCTTTATTAATTGTTAGTTAGAAATTGCCTGCTTAGTATATANCGNTTGGAAAACTTTGATATNATTTGCCCCTGAATCNCTGACAAATATCTTTCCATNTTTGGAGATAGCAATTCCAGTTGGATCNACTAACTGCTGTTGTCCAAACGCAAACACTAACTGGTTATTGTTTTCTTCAATGTCTTGGTTTTGAAGAACCTTAACNNTGTGACTTCTACGNTCAGTTATGTANACATAGCCTGATNGATCCAATGCTACGTGTGANGGNTCNTGNAAATGTCCTGACCAAATGAAAATCAAGTTTCCACTGAAATCGTACTTCTTCAACCGCTGATTNCCAGAGTCCACAACGTAGATATTCCTTTTCTGATCAAGGGNAATATCCGTTGGATTCTGGANTTGATCACGACCACTACCATAGCTACCTCTTTCGAAGAGTTTTTCTCCACGACTGCTAAACTTTACAAAGCGATGGTTGCCACGATCAACGACCAATATCTCTCCATTTCTGTCAACCACAATACTNTATGGTCGGTCAAATGCAACTAATGAGTCAGTAATTGNCTGAAANGCTCTATCGATAAAACTACAAAACTGAATACGGTCATTACCAGTATCAGCCACGTACANCATTGAACTTCGAACAAAACTGATAGCTAGCCCCATAGGATTATCAAACTCACCGGACTGCCAACCACGATGTCCAATCTCTGCGATAAAATNCCCACTNAAATCGATAANCTGAATGCGATGGTTTCCTGNGTCGGCNACGTACAAGAGCTCTCCAATGTCCAAAGNCAATCCGTGAGGATTCAGGAAATTNCCTGCNCCCTGACCTCTTTGNCCAAGTGTATTAACATGGTTAATGCTCAGGATAGCTCTTAAANTGGGAGNCGAAACCGAGGAAATAATCTTGGGAGAAACAATCTTAGNAGGGGAAACGGGAGCACAAGAAGAAAGACAAACAAATAAACATAAAAANCCCATTTGTCGGTTGATGTACCAAAGCATCTTCGATGTTTTCTTATCCTTTTTCAACACGGAACTTGAAAACGAATGTTGTTTCGGTTTGATCGTACTCACTGTAAATTTTAGGAACAATTACGCGCAAACTTGATGACTTGATACTACGTACAGGGAAATATAGGAAGAACTTCGACTGATTCTTAGGCATAATATTTGTCCTTTCAATATCTGTGGTAGGTAATGGTGCTGGGTCACCTTGGATGCGGAGAGTTTTGTTCCAGCGAAAGACTTCCGAAGGAAACTCAGGTGGTAATTTTGGCTTAAAATTCCTGCCTAATCGAGCTGTATACATTGATTTATCAAGTGGTTTTGTCTCTTTACCTGTACCATCTAGTAGCCAACAATCTTTTTGCCTGAGAGAAATGAAATGGTCAGTACCATTGTAAATTAAGACGGCAAATGCGTCTACCGCCTTTACATCACTTAATGGTAGAGACATCGCAGTGATGCCATTCTTAATATAAGCAATTGTATTGGTCTGAGGTAAAATCGTAGCTTCTGGGTCAAAAACTGGTATAATTTTAACAGATTCAAACATAGAACAACTTGAACCAGCCAATAGCACCAGTACACTGAAAAAGAAAACAACCTTCTGAACAAAGCTTTTCATAATCGTAAATTCCTGAAATGTGTTAGTCTTGAAAAACAAGCATCGCTGATCCGACGAGTCCTGCTTGATTACCGAGTTGCGCTTTCACAACCTGCATTGAATCAGCGTTTGTGTCCATCGCACGCTTCTTGAGTTCTGAACGAATTGGTTCAAAGAGGAGTTTCTCTCCCGCATCAGCAATCCCTCCTCCGATGATTGCCATCTCTGGATTGAGAATGTGTGCTAATGATGTTAAAGCGACTCCAATGTGTTTTCCCGTTTCCACAAAAATGTCAACGGCGACTCCATCGCCCTTTTTTGCTGCATCTGATATCATCTTGGGTGTTAAATCATTCAAATTGCCTTCCAAAGATGAGTACCTGCCTTCAACAACAATTTTCCGACGCGTACGTTCTATGATATAATGACGACCTACATAAGCCTCCAAACAACCATAGTTTCCACAACCACAGAGTCTGCCATTACTTTGAATGATGGTGTGACCTAATTCAGCACCCGCATTACGACTACCATGAAAGATGCTCCCGTCAATAACAATTCCACCTCCAACACCAGTGCCCAGCGTCAGACAAACCAAGTTTTTGGCTCTCACCCCAGCACCATGACAAAGCTCACCAAAAGCCATCGCATTACCATCATTCTCCAACACAATTGGCAGTGCTGATATCTTACAGTTAATTGAATTATGAGCCAAATCTTCTTTAACTAATCCAGCAAGTGGGATATCATACCAACCGGCAAAATTCGGAGAAAAGTGAACAACACCCTCCACAGGCTCTATAAGGCCCGCAGCACCAATACCGATTCCAACAATATCTTGCAAATCAACACCAAAATTGTTGCCTTGATCAATAAGCTGGCATATTGCGTGACTGATTCTAGACGCGATTGCTTTTTCCCCAGAGTCTGCATTTGTCGGAGTTATTATATCGTGGATGATCTCGCCTGACTCGGAAACAAGGCCGGCTTTTATATTTGTTCCGCCAAGATCAATACCAACACTAAATCTCATTGATAGTCCTTATGATAGGTTAAATTACTGAGTAGTTATTTATTTTCAGATGACCAAGATAATAATTGACCAATTAAGACAGGAATCTCATGACGCAGCACATAACGATCTACAAACGCGTCTAATGGAGCGGTTAGTCGATTGTCCTCAGCCTCCCATTCAACTAACGTTAAGTCTCCAAGAGGGAAGATGGTTGATAATGAATCCGTCATATTTCCGTCAGTTAGTACACTTATTTGCAATAAGTTCATCTGTTTGTGAAAATCCATCTCAATGGCAATTTGCGCTATGTATGGTAGTGAAATCTTGGATTTTGAGTGATTCATCCCGGAAGAAATAACGATCAAAGGCATTCGTACAGCGATGGCATGCTGAATCGTTATTAAGAAAGAATCGAGTTGTTCAATTTGAAGTTCGCCTATGCGACTAATTGCAATAAGCACAACCTGACTGCCAGAGATGGTTCCTTCTCCACTGCAAATTAATATATCATTTTCCAATGGCAAAGTAATCTTTTCAAACTTGTTCTGAAAAATTTGTTTTAGTCGAGACAACGCTGGCATGTCATAATAATGACCACAATGCTGACACAAATAACTATTCCGTGCAAGTGTCTTCATAAACTCAAATTCGCTGCAACATTCACACTTTTCCCACAAAGAGTCTGATGCATTTTGGATGTTTTTCGTTTTAACCATTAACATTATCCTCTAATTTTCAAAACGATTAAGTTTCTTCCCAATTCATTACCTCTTCGCGAGCATGAATTTCTGCCCTTTTCCACAGAGCTTGGAGCACATGTGAAGAAATTGCCAACTCCGGACGAAGCAAACCACCGCTTGGTTCCCAACAAACCACATAATTTAAAGTTAAAGTGAACTGTGGAAACTTTCCCTTTAACTGTCCATGTCCCAAGACTTTATGCGAAATTTTCCCTTTTAGATGATTCCAATTTCCATCGGGACTCATGTTTAAGAAACCCGTTATGTACAAAAGCGCTTGATAGGATTCGGACTCAAGCAAACGCCACAACTCAAAAGATCTATGAATTAGTAGTTCGAAGTGCCCCCAACGTAAACTGAGATTTTGGTTTGACGCGAAAAACCATGTGAACTACCTTTTGCATTAGGTATATCAAATTTTTCAATTCCTAATACCCTTACTCCACGTTTAGGCAAATGGTAGCAGACTGCTGAACCTACTGCACCAATACCGACAACTATTACTTCATATTTTTTCATCGGAATTCGTTATTTCTCATGAAGTTATCTTTTTCGTCATCGTGACTACTGTTCCGTTTTGGCTAAAATCGACACTGTCCATACAGGCCTCCATTAGAAATAATCCTCGACCACTTGAGTTAAGCAGATTCTCTGGGTTTAATGGATCTTCAGTTGTTTGAGCATCAAAACCTTCACCCTCATCTCGAACAATAACAACTAACTCTTCAGGATACATCATAAAATCAAAATAAGCACGCTTCCGGGGTTCTTCTCGATTACCATGTTTGATTGCGTTTGTGCCCGCTTCTATGACGGCCAGATTGACTTGATCAGTCGCATCTCCGTCAAATTCCATTTGTTGAAGAATTTCGGTAATTACAGCATCCAAAAGGTGAACGAAATCCATTGAACTCGGTATTTCAAGTTTAATTATCTGGCTGTTTTTCACTGCCATGTTTTCCTCTATCAATCTCGAGATGTACTAGCTTTAATAGCAACAATTGTAATGTCATCTTTCTGCTGATTGGTCCCACAAAAACCAAACAAATCCTCTCGGATCTTTTTGCAGAGTTCGTCTGCAGGCAAATTGCTATTCTTCTTAAAAACTTGTTCGAGTCGCTCTTCACCGTAGAATTCTCCTTCTGCTTCAAATTCAGCTTCTGTAAGACCATCGGTATAGAAGAGAATTTTATTTCCCGATTCGAGCTCAATCGTTTCCGTTTCAAACTCGGCAAACCCAAAACAGCCAAGTATCATTCCGCCCGTCTGCAACTCTTCTATCTTTTCCCCTCTCAACAGCATAGGATAACAGTGTCCTGCATTAGAGTAAGTAAATGTCATAGATTTCGGATCTAAAATTCCATACACAATTGTGGCAAAAAAGTCTGGGGTCGTATCGATAACCAGCAGATCATTGACACGTTTTAAAACAGAGCTAGGAGATATATCCTCTCGACAAACAAGGCGTAGTGATGTACGAATCATTACCATCAATAGTGCTGCTGGAATTCCCTTCCCTCGCACATCTGCAATTACAATCCCAAGCCGATTATCTTCAAGGGGAATAAAATCGTAAAAATCTCCAGAAATCGACATAGAACTTTCTAACAGTCCAGAGATATCAAATCCCGCCAATTTAGGCTCCAATTGAGGCAGCAAATGCTGCTGAATTGCCGAAGCAGTTCGAAGATGTTCTGCGAACTGTTCCACACCATCTTCAGTAAACCAATCGCCCAAGGCACCAATCAGCGGATTTATATATTTTGTCTTTCGGGTATGTGCAAGAATCGATTCAATTCTCAACCTAAGCTCTTCAAGCTCAAATGGTTTAACAATATAATCATCCGCCCCCGCACTAAGCCCTTCAATTCGCTCATGTGCTTGAGCGCGTGCAGTAAGCATAACGACTGGAATATCCCTCATCTCGGGGGCTTGTTTAAGATTTTCGATAACTTCAAATCCATCCATCTCAGGCATCATCAGATCAAGCAGGATGAGATCTGGCATATGGATCCTTGCTTTTTCCAATGCCTCAATTCCGTTCGAGGCGGTAATAACTTCAAATCCATCCGAAATTAGTGTCATTTCAATTAATTGGAGAATATCGACCTCATCATCTACGGCTAAAATTTTCTCTGCCATCACACTGTTTCTCCATCACCGATTTCCACAAGTGGTAAGACAAATTGGAAATTACTGCCACGTCCCCCTTCGCCATCGTCAACCCAAATCCGACCGCCATGCACTTCAACAATACTTTTTGCTATGGATAACCCAAGTCCTGTCCCTCCCTGCTGTCGAGTATGAATATCACCATGTTGATAAAATTTTTCGAAAACTTTTTGGCGATTCTCAACTGGTACTCCAAAACCGTTGTCAATAACCTCAACATGAATAATTTTACCATCACTTTTTAATTTCAAAACAACACGCCCTTTTTCAGGTGTAAATTTAATAGCGTTTCCCATAAGGTTAATCAATACCTGTC
>PBXZ01000160.1:0-9073 GCA_002729415.1 Candidatus Poribacteria bacterium
TACGCCATCTGTGGGGTGGACATTATCAAGGTTGGAACAATCCAACACCACACCCAGAAGATAATATAGCTAAAAACTCAACGGTTGCGGCTTATAAGAATCAGTTCCCGTTACTAAAAAAATTATTAGAAAATCCTATTAACTAAAACGGAAATCAAGAATAGGTTGTATTCAAGCCCTTTGTTTAAAACATTGTAAGTAAAATAACAGTTTTTTGGCTTTTTCTGTACTTAAGTCACGACTTAAAAACATGTATTTAAATTATGACTAAAGTACAACCCTGATTATTGGCTAGATACTGCAAAGTCAAAATCAAACGCTAATATGCGAAAGATATGATGGTTCAGAGATTAGTTGTCGTGTTACTGATGATGTTGTTTCTTGTCGGATGTGGTGAGGATGAACCTGAGATTAGTAGTGTTTTCATCACGAAATTCGTTTACAATAAAATTGTCACTTTGATTTATAATCGATTACCAAATCTATTTGAGGAAGCCTAACTATGTTTATCAACAAATCAGTCACCTTCACTTTTGGTATTCTGTTTTTACTAGTCACCAATTTTCCTTCTTGGAGCCAATCATCAGCTATTCAAAATAATCAAGATGAACCGAAGTAAAAAATTAGCTGATGTTTTCATCGGTATCTCAAGTGTTTTTATTCTTATCCAAATGTTTGGATGTGCCTTAAAGCAAGCGAATAATCCTATTAGGCAAAGCCGGCTAATACAACTTCAATCTTTTATTGACAAAAAACAGGTGGAATGGGAATACTGCACACTTGAATATACTGAAATCTCAGACTATACATATGGTGAAACTGTCTCACTTACTAATTCAGAGAGCTTTATCTCTTATGATGGTAGCCGCTCCGGGTATTCTATCAAAATTAATGGTGATGAAGATCTAGAAAAGTCTAGTAACCGTGAAGAAATGGATTCTAGATTCCTAGATTTGATTACTGATCCAGGGTATGAACTAACTAAAAGGCAACTAGCTGCCTCCTTCTTTGTTTCTACTTTTAAAAATGCTTTTTTCCAACTTACACAACAAGGGTGGGAACCTATTTTGTATAACAGGGAAGATAGTGTTCCATGGAAATTAAATGGGTCAAAGACTCTGAATAGGATTACTTACCACTTTAAACGCCCCAAAAACAAATAGCATTTAATCCACGTCACATCTGGCGTACCGCTTGTCGAGCCAACCGATGAGCGCTATCGAATTTGTTGGATAACTTGACCAGTGATTCCAATTGACTCCGCGCCTTTTTCTGGTCAGGTGTCAACCGGTTCTCTGAGTCAACATCCAGAAAACCTTTGAACTTAAGTAGTTAGAGCAGTCGGCTGTTAACCAACAAAGCGTCGGATAATGTACGGGTATCAGTAGCTAGTTCTGCGAAGCCAGCCCGCTATATTTCTGACAAAGTCTTGAGGGAGTAGGTTGTATTTAAGTTAAAACTTAAGTACAAGCAGACAAAATATGAGGAAAATATGATTGAGACATCATCTAAAGGTGTTTTGAGATTGACAACTACAATGGTTTTACTTGTTGGGTTTTTTGGATTGCTGGGATATGCAGAGGAGACCCGAGAACAACAGGTTGAAAGACTAATCAAGCAATTACAGGATGCAGATTCAGATGTTCGTTCTAATGCGGCAATGGCATTAAGGGAAATAGGGGAAAGTGCCAAAAATGTCCAATTCTGATCTTATCAGATATGTTGCTGATGATGCGAAATAATTAAAAATTTTAAGGCCCTGTATCGCAATGTCCAAACCCCTTTTCGATCACTCTTTGCTGCCGAAGGCCCAGATCCAGTTCGTTGTGCTCGCCGACACCCATCATATGCTCGACCCAGGCGACGGGCCTCTGGAGTTCAACTCACGGCGCAAGCAAAGCCAACGCGCCGGTGCTGCATTGCGCCTTGCCGCTGGCCTCGACGCTGATTTTGCCGTGCACCTGGGTGACTTAATACAGGAGTATCCCGATACTTCAGACTTCCAGCAAGCACTTGATGCAGCAGTCGCCCAACTCGAGGCCAGTGGCCTGAAGCCACACTTGGTCGCTGGCAACCACGACTTGGGCGACAAAGCTGATCCGACCATGCCCACTCACCCGGTGACTACCAAGACCCTTGCAGAATACCATCGCCGTTTCGGCCCTTCTTGGTACAGCTTCGGCAGTGGACCCATCCACAATATCGTACTCAATTCACAGATAATGAATACCCCGCTGGGCGATGAGCAGCGGACATGGTTCGAGACAGAGCTCCAACATAACGATGGAGGGCGTTTGTTTGTCTTCTTGCACCTGCCCCCATACCTGTGGGATCCGGCCGAACCACACCAGGGCCACTACGACAATCTAGGCCAGCCCGACCGCAGCTGGCTGCTAGACTTGCTGGTCCAGCACAGTGTTGAGCGTCTCTTCGCCGGCCATGTACACTTTTCCTTCTTCACCCGCTTAGGTTCGCTGCGCTACACGATCGTACCTTCGACATCTTTTACCCGTCCGGGCTTCGGTCATCTTTTCACTAGTGCGCCAGCCCCCGAGCAGGGGCGTGACGACACACCCAAGCTCGGTTTTTATCTGTGTCGAGTTTTCGAAGACCGATGTGATCTGCATCTAATTCGCACAGCCGCAGAGACGGGCCTCGCACAGACTCACCTGATAACCCGCAGTGCGGCCGCCCTGCAAGGTGCCCCCCTAGGAGTGACCCTGACCCATGTCCTGTGTCCTACCACCGAAGTACCCTTGGCCTGGCCATCCGCTATTCGCCAGCGCGTGCGCAACGACTATCCTGGACTTGCCATGCAGGAAATGGGCGTGACCTCAGCCCGAGTCCCTTGGACCGATATCGTAGACTCGCTGCAGTGTGAAAGACTGCAGCACTTGCGGTCTGAGGGTATCGCGGTCCAGGCCTTCGTGCCCTTTGACGACAACTTGGATCTGCAGCACCTACTCGACCACTTTCCCGACTACGCTGACAGCTGGGAAATACAGACAGCGGGCAACCCGCTGCCTAGCGAAACGTGCCTCGCACTCCTTGCCAATTGCAGTCGTTACAGCCGCCTAAGTCTCTCGACCATTGTGCCCGGTGAACTCATCGCTGGCAAGCAGCACCCACGTACCCGACTAGGTTTTCAAATCACGGAATTAACGACGTTAGACAATCTGCTCACAGCAAGTGACCTGACGCTCGACTCGGTTCTCTGCCGTATCGACGGCACAGAAAATCCATGGACAACGGTGCTGTGCTTCCGCAATATGCCACCACTGACTAGTATCCGCCGAGTCGACTGGCTGTTGACGTTGCACGGTAGCGATGATGGCGCCAGTGCTAATCTGGCCACCGAGGCACTGCTGGCCATGGCACTACTACCCGACGCACGACTGTATGTCGATCCAATGCTCGATTTGGACCGCACCATGGATGTAGGACACGGCCTGCTTGACACGCGGTGCAACCCGCGCCCCGTCTTCCACGCGCTGCGCTGTCTCAATACGATACTTCATGTGCATCGTGCGACGTGGACACCGCTGGAGCGGGAGGAATGTGGAATCAGGGTGCTGGGATTGCGCTCGCAAGAGGACATGTTGGAATTGTTTTTATCGGACGAACCGTTCGACAGGGTATTTGCAGGGGACTGTCTTTATCGTTTGGCGCAGGGCACCGTTGAACTAGATGTTGGCAGGACACGTATCGAAGGACCTTTGCTGATACGGACACAAGTAAACGGTCGAACAGCAATCACTGCTTGACCTTGGCGGGTGCCAATTAATCCTCAATAGTTTCGTATTTGCGACTGAACATTGGTTTAGCCAGTCAAAATAGCCAGAGAGTGAAACCTATATCTACAAAGGTGAGACTAGAGATGAAGAGGGGACTAAATTGGTAGAGTCTAGTTGAGCCTACCATTAAGTAGATGTTGGTTGTATTTAAGCTAATACTTAAATCAAAGGTGAATGTTATGGTTAAGAGATTAGTTGTTGCGTTATTGGTATTGGCTGTTTTGATAGTTTCGGTCTATGCCGAAGATAAAAAAGACAAAAAGCTAACTGCAGATGATATTTTTCCTGCCGATCGGGTCTTAGATGTCCAAATTACTGTCGATCCGAAGGATTGGGATACCATCCGCTATCAATCTCGTAATATTTTTGAGGCGCTGCAAGAAAGTCGACAACATGCTCCCCTTGATCATCCTTATACTTACGTTGAGGCCAGCGTTTCCATTGACGGGGTTGAATTTCCTCAGGTTGGTATTCGTAAAAAAGGTTTCATTGGTTCTCAAAACTCCACCCGCCCATCTCTTAAAATTAAACTCAATCATATAGATAAAGAAGGACAAGTTGATGGCTTAACCAATTTGACCTTTAACAATAATCAATCAGACGTCAGTTTGATTAGCCAGTTTATGGGTTATGGTTTGTTTAATGCCGCTGGTTCACCGGCTCCCCGCTGTGCTTATGCTAAGTTGACGGTTAATGGCCAAAGCTTGGGTATTTATGCCCATGTAGAACGAATACATCGTCCATTGCTAAAGCGAGCTTTCGGTAATGAAAATGGGGTCTTGTATGAAGGTACGGTGGTTGATTTTAATCCCGGCTGGGCAGGAGGTTTCGAACATAAGTTAGGCTCAGACGAGGTCGGTCGAAATAGGATTCAACGGCTGATTAAGGTCTTAGACAGCCCAGATAAAGATATAGAGGCCATAGGTGAATTGGTTGATCTGGACTCTTTTTATACCTTTTGGGCCATGGAAGGGTTACTCAGTTTTTGGGATGGCTATTCAGGCAACCGCAATAATTTCTTCTTTTATCTCAACCCGGAGACGGATAAATTCCACTTTATCCCTTGGGGAGCAGATAGTATGTTCGAGAAATATAGCCCCATTAGGGACGATAGAAAAGATCCAGTTTCAGTTAAGATACAGGGCTTGATAGCCAATCGGTTGTATCAGCTGGAATCAGGGCGTCAACGTTATGAACAGGCATTAAGAACAATTATAGAACAACACTGGGATGAGAAGGCTTTATTAGCAGAAACAGAGAGAATAGAAGCTTTGGTTAAACCTCACCTAGCCCTAGCAGATTTCGACCGAGATGAAGCCAGAGCATTGGTAACAAGACAGAAGCGATGGGTTGAATGGGCAAAAAGTGCTTCGCCTGAAGAACGCGAAGAAGCTATAAACAGTGAAAGGTTCAGGAGCCAGTCTCCAGAACTACAAGCAGCAATAATGAAAGGAATTGAGAAACTAAATGAGGATGAAGAAAAAGATCAAAGAGAACAATTAGCCTATAGATTTGTTCGATCGTTAGAAAAGAGAAGACGATTCATTCGTCAACGTCGTGCTGATATCACAGAAGAAATTGCCAACGGGATGCCTAAATGGGAGACCAAACCAGCCGATCCAGCTGTTATGCCGTCTATTAAGACATTAGCTCTCGGCTTTGCAATAGGGGGATGTATAGGTTGCATTACTGGAACTTCCTTCAATATCGCTATGGAATTTGCTCGTTGGACTATCGGTTTGTTTTGAAAAAACAAGGCTTGATTTGGGCACATGAAAATGCGCTTCACATATTAAAGAGTGAGTGGTAGACCGCAGCAACAGGGAGATGACCAGGCTTCCTTCATCTCCCTAGGGAGTTTGCATAACCCAAGGTTGATGGAAGCTGGAATTGATACATTTTGCTATGTCTAATATGATGGGATTTGAGGGAAACATGAAAAAGATTGATCTTCAACAAGCGATCTCTATTGCGCATAAGTATTATCAGTCAAAACAATACAGCCAAGTCAAACACATTCTACAGCCGCTTATACAACATGGTGTTCAAAGTATTGATATTTATTATTTTATGGCTGCCGCTCATTATTGCTTAGATGAATATGAGCAGGCAATTGAAGCATACCATTGCGGAATACAAATGAACCCGGATTTTGCTATTCTACATGCTGGTTTGGGGAATGCATATGTTCAATTGAAGTTTTATGATGCTGCGATTAATTCATATAACCAGGCTTTAACAATCAACCCTGATTATCTAGACATTTATTATAATCAGGTTTATGTTTATTCTATAACTGGACAAGCTGATAATGCCATTACAGTGTGTGGGCGGGTTTTAGATAAGGAATGCAACTCTGATAGCTTAGAAATCGCTTTAGAAAGTAAATACGATAGATCGAATCCTAGTCCTGCTTATTTGTCATACATTGATATGTATAGCAAATTACATATTGATGGGGATGTGGAAAATGAAGTACACGCTGAGATGGTATATGCAGGGAAGAGTATGGTGCCTTGGATTACTGCTATCAAAGACTTGATTGCTTTAACAAATTCGAAAACCCTATTAGATTATGGAAGCGGCAAAGGTTCTCAGTACGAGGGCATGTTGTTAGAAGACAAAGATCAAATGAAATACCAAAGTCTTCAAAAATATTGGAATGTAAGTGAGATTTATTGTTATGATCCTGGGTATCCTTCATATCAAAAACTCCCACGAAAACAATATGACGCTGTTGTATTAACTGATGTTTTAGAACATTGCCGTCAAGAAGATATAAAATGGATTCTTGCAGAAATTTTTAGTCTGGCGAGAAAGTTTGTTTTTGCAAACATTGCATGTTATAAGGCTCGCCAGATCTTACCAAATGGTGATAATGCACACTGCACTATTCGTCCCACTGCATGGTGGAACAGTGTATTGCATCTGGTTGCTTCAAATTACCCCGAAGTTAAATACTGCGTTTTGGTAGAATTCATCTGGCCTGACATTAANGGGGAGGGGAGCGTATTTCAAATGCTTAGCAACTGTGATTCCTTTGACAAAGTGTTGGATTTTTCTTCAGTAACAATAGTTGAAGCGGATGAAAATTTGGTGCCGTATGTTCCATACAGTGTCCGTGTTGATTCTAAGGGGATATTATATAGATAAAGTTGATATTGGGGANTCCCTCAGTTCTAAATTTGAATTTTAGAATCTAAGGGAATGGGGATGTTTGACATCCCTCCTACTACCATCAGAAGACCTAAGCTGGTTTAATGGTTCTCAATTAGTTTACTACCAAATGGTATGTTTGGATATACAGTAAGTTTTATTTGGAAGAAGATAATAAGGGGTGATAGTGCCAGCTGTAGAAAAGGAGACATACTCAGTTGATGAGTTCATTGAAGATACATGCATCAACTAGCATGAAAGTGACATATTGACTGACAAAGAAGCAAGTAAAACNGTTGATTTTATGACTCAGTCAAGTTGTATTTAAGTTAAAAACTAAAATACAATCTCGATTATCGATAAATACCGTAAAATTGAAATCAAACGCTAATATGCGAAGGGTGAAAATGATGGTTCAGAGATTAGTTATCTTGTTGTTGGTGCTGATGGTTGTTTTTGTCGGATGTGATGAGGATGAACCTGTTGAAGATTTGAAGGATACTGATGCAAAAAGCATCATATGGGAGAAGGACGGTGCCAAGATGGTCTTGATTCCTGAAAATTTTGAACAGGCAAAGGATACGTATGATGAATTTGGGGATCTTGTGCCTGGGAAACTAGTTTCAGATTCTTTCTATATGGATACGACTGAGGTTACTGTGGGGCAATTCAAGAAGTTTTTGAAGTCTTCTGGTTACAAACCTACAGACCCTATTCCTTGGGCCGAGTTATATGAATACTCACCAACTGATGATCATCCTATGATATATGTGAGTTGGTTTGATGCGACAGCTTATTGTGAGTGGGCAGATAAAAGATTACCAACAGAAAAAGAATGGGAATTTGCGGCTAGGGGTGGTTTAGTTGGTAAAGAGTTCCCTTGGGGTGATGATGAAAGTATTGCACGTGAGTATGTTAACTCCGCAGGTATCGTCAAATGGGGTAAGGATAAGTGGGAAAATTGTGCACCAGTAGGTAGTTTTCATCCTAATGGATATGGTTTATTTGATATGCTAGGCAACGTTTGGGAATGGTGTCAGGATTGGTCTGACGAAGAGAAAAAAAACCGTGTTTTGCGGGGCGGTTCTTGGTACGACGATACTTACTACCTGCGGGTGGCTGGCCGCGATTCCTACACTCCGGCGGCTACCGTCAACGGCGCCGGTTTTCGTTGTGTGTCAGAATTTCCTGCTGTGCAGCAGTAGACTCGCCCTTGTCCGTGTATAGCATGATCTTTACTGTTTTCCCGATGGTTATCTATTTTGTATTTTAGTTAAAACTTAAATACAACCCTCCGAACTGGATAAGATTGCAAACCGCTCGTCTTTGAATTTAATAATTCCCATCATAATCACAACAGGATGACTCTGGTTGTTCATTTACCACGGCTATTTCTGGTGTCTCAGGCTCATCATCACCATCTGTACATCAAAGCAACATTTGGATAAGGACGAATTGCAAATTTGAAACCATTTTGACCACCCTCAAAATGGTCATCATGACTTTCTAAAAAAAACAGCCATAGGAATGCCTATAGAGAAGGTGAAATTTTGAAAGAATTTCCATTCCAAACCAATACCAGGCCCAAATGCTAAAATCGATGCTTCTTCTACATATATTTGTTGACGTGGTACAGGTGGCGTTGACTCATCTTCCGAATATAGTATTTCCTCCCATTCATCTTTCTCATATTNATGATGAATAACTGNNCCCAAANAGANAAATGGCCGACCAGATTTACCTTCGTGTAAAGTCTTAAATACTGTCAGCCCNAAATTCAGATTCCTATAATCTTCTTCTACATAAGGGAATCCTGAAATTTGCCAACCATAGCCATTATCAAGATAACGATTATAACCAAGACCATAACCATAAGTTGACCCAACAACAAATCCTATTCCATGATCAGCTGAAACATTAGCGACCACAGACATCAAACTTAGTCCTATTAAAATATTTCTCAGGACGTTGATTCCTTTCAAGTGCATCCCTTCCATCAATTAATATCACAGCCTTTTATTTCTAAACTAAATTAGGTAAGCTACCATTAAGCGAGAAACTATAAATTAATTTTATTTAGCTTGTACTAAAGTTTTAACTTAAGTACAACCTACTCCCTCAAG
>PBXZ01000161.1:0-7375 GCA_002729415.1 Candidatus Poribacteria bacterium
GGATGGCTACATCATCAGCACGGAAACGGATCCCGCCAACAATGTCGCAGCCAATGTGGTGCAGCTGAGCGGCTTTAGTGGAGCAGACTTCACGATGACGGGGGTTGCCGGATCCTTCCCGGGAGGGAGCAACCGCGCGCGCCCCAGTGGTGTTCAGATCGTGGCAGTTCCGGAGCCCTCTTCAGCTCTTATGGCCCTCCTCGGTTCGGTCGTCCTTGTGTTCGGTCGCAGGCGTCGCTAGCGGAGAGTTTCAACAGTTTTAGCGGCGGGGAATGCGCCTTCCCCGCCACCGCTCACCCGTCAGGATCCTTGGCGGGTGATTTGTTTAAGACGATCCCCATTGAACCGTGCATGAGAACGTGCCATTTCACTCAGTTGCCCGGAGACTCTTCGCGGCCTCAGCCGTCGCCGCGCTAGCGTTCACTGCTTCCTGCAAACGCGAATCCGCCGATACGGGTCCTTCCCCGCAGGAATCGGCCTGGCCCGACGATCCCCAGGTTCTCAGCCAGGCGCTCCCATCCCTTCCCCCCGCCGGGGCTGGCGAGAAGCTCTTCACCAAACTCGATCCAGTGGAAAGCGGAGTGCGCTTCGTCAACCCAATCGATGAGGGCCATTCCCTGAACAGACTCTATTACTCCGGGTTTGCCTGCGGAGCAGCCGCCATGGGCGATTTCGATGGGGATGGAAAGGTCGATCTCTTCTTCACCGGTGGGCCGGTTGAGAATGCGCTCTATCTCCAGCGCGGCGCCAATCTGGCCTTTGAGGATGTAACGGCCTCCGCCGGGGTAGGAGGAGGAGATGCATGGGCAGCCGGAGTGGCGGTGGTCGATATCGATGCAGACGGCGATCTGGACATCTACACTTGCAACTACGACAGCCCGAACCAGCTCTTTGTGAACGATGGCGCAGCCCGCTTCGAGGAGCGCGCCGCCGAGGCCGGGCTGAATCTCGTGGACGCCTGCGTGCAACCGGTCTTCGCCGACTACGACCGCGATGGCGATCTCGACGTCTTTGTGCTCACAAATCAGCTCTTCCGTCCCGGCGGCCGCCCGGCCCAACGACCTGTCGACATTTTGTTAGATGGCAGCCTGCGCTTGAAACCGGAGTTTGAGAAGTATTACGCGATGACCGAGATCTCGGCGGGAAATTTTCAGGCCGACGATGCGGGCCGGCCGGATTTTCTGATGCGCAATGAAAATGGCAGCGGCTCGAGTTTGCCGCGCTTTGTGCCTGTTGCCGAGGCTGCCGGAATCAACCATCGGGGCTTCGGCCTCAGTGTGCAGTGGTGGGATTTTGATGACGATGGCTGGCTCGACCTGTTCGTGGGAAATGACTACAGTGACCCGGATTACCTCTACCGCAGTCGACGCGACGGAACCTTTCAGAACGTTGCGCCCACGGCTCTTCCTCACACCAGTTGGTTCACGATGGGATCAGATTTTGGCGATCTCGACGGTGATGGGCGCAGCGATCTCCTGACCGCCGATATGGCGTTCACCACCCACTACAAGGAGAAGGTCGGGATGGGGCCGATGGGCGACCGCCGGAGTTTGATCGAGCGGACCATGCCCCGGCAGCTCATGCGTAATTCCGTCTTTCTCAACACCGGCACCGGCCGGTTCAGGGAGGGAGGACTTCTCATGGGCCTAGCCAAGACAGACTGGTCGTGGGCGACCAAGCTGGCCGACTTCGACCTGGATGGCCGCGTTGATGTATTCGTCGCGAATGGTGCAATTCGCGCCTTCAACCACGCCGACCATCCCTTCGCCCCAAGTGATCTCATTGGTCGCACCAAATGGGACCTTTCAAAATCCAGTCCGCCGGCGCCGGAACGCAACCGCGTGTTTCGCAATGCCAGCGATTTGCGGTTCGAAGAGAGCGGAGCGGCCTGGGGCCTCGATCACGAGGGAGTGAGCCATGGCGTCGCGTGCGGCGATCTCGATGGTGACGGAGATCTTGATTTGGTGGTCACCAACATGGAGGAGCCGGCCTCGATCTACCTCAACAATGCGGGAGAAAAGAAAACCCGCGTTGTGATCGTGCTCCAGCAATCCGGCGCCAATCGCGATGCAATCGGTGCTTCCGTTGAAATCGAGACGGCATCCGGCGTCCAGACGGGCACGGTGCGGACGGCCGGAGGCTACCTGACCACGGGATCGACAGAACTGCTGTTTGGCCTCAATGCCGGTGAGGCAATCGACAAGCTACGCATTCGCTGGCCGGATGGCAGCCGGGAAATGATCACAGGCCTGGCGGCCAACCATCGGCACGTTATCCAACGCGGCGCAGGCTCCGCTATCCAACCGGAGCCGGTGAAACCAGATCCGCTTTTCAATCCTCCCCATGCCCTCACCGGCCTCACGCACCGCGAGCGCCTCTTCAACGATTTTATAAAACAGCCGCTCCTGCCCCACAAACTTTCGCAAGAGGGGCCAGCCTTTGCCTGGGGTGACATCGATGGTGATGGCGACGAGGACCTGTTCTTCGGCCAGGGCCGGGGAACACCGGGTCAACTGCTGCGCAATGAGGGCGGGGGGAACCTCAAGCCGATGGCGTGCGCGGCTTTTGTGGAGGCGTCGGATTGCGAGGAAGTTGCCGCGCTGTTCTTTGATGCCGATGGTGACGACGACCTCGACCTCTACGTTGTGAGCGGGAGCTACGAATACAAGGTCGGCGCTGCCCAGCTCGGCGACCGCCTTTACCTGAATGATGGGAGCGGGAATTTTGAGGCCGCGGCGGCCACTGCGCTCCCCGATCTGAGGGACTGTGGATCCTGTGTGGTTCCTGCCGATTTTGATCATGATGGCGACATCGACCTGTTCGTGGGAAGCCGCGTCGTTCCAGGAAAGTATCCGACTTCTCCTCGAAGCCGTCTTCTTCTCAATGAGTCGGCGGATGGGGAGGTGCGATTTGTTGATGCCCCCGAGGACCGGGTGCCGGGACTTGGCCAAGCCGGGCTTGTCACGGGCGCCGTCTGGGCTGATGTCGATTCGAACGGCTGGAAGGATCTGGTGGTTGCGGTCGAGTGGGGACCGGTCAGGATCTTTGCGAACAAGGATGGCACCCTTCGAGAAACTACGAGCGAAGCCGGACTTGGCGGGCGGCACGGTTGGTGGAATGGGATTGCAGGGGCGGACATCGATGCCGATGGAGATATGGATTTTGCGGTTGCGAACTTCGGATTAAACACCAAGTACCACGCCTCGCGGGAAGCTCCGGCGCTCCTGTTTTATGGCGACTATCATGGCGATGGGCAGAGCCACATCGTAGAGGCTGAGATTGAGGACGGGGTACTCGTCCCCATCCGGGGGCGGAGCTGTTCGCTCGCAGCAATGCCAGGGCTGTCAGAGAAGTTCAAAACCTACCACCTCTTCGCCTCCTCCTCGCTGGAGGAGATTTACGGTCTGACGCCCATCAAGAGTGCCGAGCGCTTCGAATGTCACACCTTGGAGTCCGGATTCCTCATCAACGATGGAACCGGCAAGTTCGAATTTCGTTCGTTGCCACGCATCGCCCAGATTTCGCCGATCTTCGGCATGGCGTTTGAGGACTTTGACAGGGACGGGCACCTCGACCTCGCGCTCGCGGGAAATTTCTACCACCCGCAGTGGGAGACCGGACCTTACGATGGGAGCATCGGAGTTCTTTTACGCGGTGATGGATCTGGTCAATTCGTTGCCGTAGACCCGGGTGAGAGCGGCCTGTTGCTCCCCGGCGACCTGCGTGGCTTGGCGGTGCGTGACCTGAATGCCGACGGGCGAATGGACCTCTTCGCGACCCGCAACAACGATTCTGTTCTCATTCAGCTTTCTCGGCCCGATCGCCGCAAATAGCACAAACTGCCTTTACTTCAATCCTCCGGGGCAATCAAACTGATAACGACAAGCCAACAGCCATGAAATCCAAATCCGTTCTTGCCGCATTTCTTTTTATCCTCACGCCGGTCCTCGGCTTGGCTCAATCTGTGATCAGCGTAAACATCGCAGGCGGAAACACAAATTCGCCATCGGCTGGTGGCGGCGGCGGTGAAGGGATCGTGACCGGGACTGCAGGCATCGGGGGGTTGGGCAACTGGAACAACGCCATCGGATCCTCGAATGTCGGGGCGGGGCTTTCGGTTTCCGGCCTCGTGGATTCCACCGGTGCTGCGACTGGCGCGTCTTTCAGCTGGGTGACCAACAACACCTGGTCAGGCGGCGGCGCGAACGGCCAGGGCGGCGACGCGGACATGATGTCAGGCTACATCGACAACTTCCACGCCAACGGATCGATCAACGTGTCAGGTCTCGGGCCCGAGTTTACGGGCCCCGGCTACAATGTCCTCGTGTATTACAACACGGACAACGTCAACATGACGGCCGGGTTCAACGTGACAGATAGTTCAGGCAACACCGACACCCGCTTCGGCCACCAGGGTGCCGTCGCCGGCAACTACCCGCTCGCGGGAGGAGGGGATGGCTACATCATCAGCACGGAAACGGATCCCGCCAACAATGTCGCAGCCAATGTGGTGCAGCTGAGCGGCTTTAGTGGAGCAGACTTCACGATGACGGGGGTTGCCGGAACCTTCCCGGGTGGGAGCAACCGCGCGCGCCCCAGTGGTGTTCAGATCGTGGCATTGGCCACTGCGTCGGACGACGACGGCGACGGCCTTCCAAATGCATGGGAGATCCAGCACAACCTTGATCCCAACGACAACGGGGACGTTGATCCAGTCAATGGCGCGGCGGGTGATCCGGACGCGGACACTCTCTCCAACCTCGAGGAGTTCAACCGCGGGACCGACCCACGGGACGATGACAGCGACGACGATGCCCTGGGTGACGAGGTTGAGGACAACACGGGAACATACGTCAGTCCCACTCAGACCGGCAGCAATCCGAACAATCCGGATAGCGATGGAGACACCCTGCAAGACGGGGCCGAGGTCGAGGCCAACCCGTTCGTGACCGACCCGAACAACGCGGATACGGACGGCGACAGCCTGGATGATGCCAGCGAGGAGGCGGCCAACCCGTTCGTGACCGATCCGACCAGGGAAGACAGCGATGGGGACGGCTTTAGCGACAGTGCGGAGATCAACCTGGGTTCCGATCCGACCGACGAGAATAATGTCCCGAACCCAGGTGGGGGAACGACCATCAGCGTAAACATCGCAGGTGGAAACACAAACTCGCCATCAGGTGGTGGTGGCGGCGGTGAAGGGATCGTGACCGGGACTGCAGGCATCGGGGGGTTGGGCAACTGGAACAACGCC
Organism: Candidatus Poribacteria bacterium; assembly: GCA_002729415.1. GTDB lineage: Bacteria > Poribacteria > WGA-4E > WGA-4E > UBA9662 > UBA9662. The sequence goes on from PBXZ01000161.1 coordinate 5,258, forward strand.
ATCGGATCCTCGAACGTCGGGACGGGGCTTTCGGTTAACAACCTCGTTGATGCCAACGGAGTCCCGAGCGGCGCGTCGTTCAGCTGGGTGACGAACAACACCTGGTCAACCTCCACTGCGGACGGCCAGGGCGGCGACGTGGACATGATGTCGGGCTACATCGACAACTTCCACGCCAACGGATCGATCGTGGTGTCAGGTCTCGGAGCCGAGTTTACCGGCCCCGGCTACGATGTGCTCGTGTATTACCAGAACGACAACGACGGCAATACGGCCGGTTTCACGGCCACCGATAATGAAGCCAATACCGACACCCGCTATGGTCACCAGCTCATGGCTAACAACAACCACCCCCTTCCTGGTGGTGTCGATGGCTACGTCATCAGTACGGAGACGGATCCGGGCACGACTTTTTCCGCAAACGTCGTCAAACTGACGGGCTTGAGAGGTTCGGAGTTCACCCTCACCGGAAACGCCGGAACGGGTCAGCCCAGCATTCGCGCGCGCCCCAATGCCATTCAGATAGTTACCGAGGGCGTGGCTGTGGACAGCGATGGAGATGGTCTTGGGGACAGCTGGGAAATAGCCAATGGACTTGACCCCGCCGATGATGGGTCGGTCGACATCAACAATGGAGCGGCCGGGGATCCGGATAACGATGGTTCGGCCAACTTGGAGGAGTTCGAACGCGGCACTGACCCGCAGAGTGACGACAGTGACGATGACGGGTTGCTGGACGGGGTGGAGAGTGGAAGCGGAATCTTCGTGAGCGAAACCGACACGGGGACGGATCCGCTGGATGACGACAGCGATGGAGATGGCCTGGTGGATGGTGAAGAGTTGGGCACTCACCAGACCGATCCCAATGATGATGACTCTGATGATGACGGGACCGACGATGGTGACGAGCTTCAGGCAGGCACCAATCCCAATGATGCGAATTCCCTGCCACCGCTGGCGCTGCCCATCGGCTACTGGTCCTTCGATGACCAGGGTGCCGGTGGCACGACTGCGGATTTGTCCAACGGCGGCAACGACGGGACCCTCAATGGCGGTCCCGAGGTGGTGGAGGGTCCTTGTGGCCCCGGCGATTTCGCCCTCAAGTTTGACGGGATCGATGACTCGGTGACAACCGGGGTGTCCCTCTTCACGGGGGGAACGGAGTTCACCATGTCGGGCTGGGTCAAGTTCGAGACGGCCCAGACCGGAAACCGGGTCGGCTTGTTCGGGCAGAACGATGCGGTGGAGTTCGGCCTCATCAATCCGGCTCAGCTGCAGCACTGGACCAACGTGGGAGGCGCGCTCAACGTGACAGTCACGGACACCTCCCCGGAGTGGATGCACGTGGCCATCACCGGTGACGCAGCGGGAAGGATCGCCTACCTCAACGGCGTGGCGGAGCTCACCCCCGGCAACTCTGCTGCCGGGGCGTCATCAGCATTTCCCTTCAACATCGGGGGCTCCGGGATCTACGATGCCAGCGGAAACTGGTTTACCGGATGTATCGACGATGTCGCGGTCTGGGACAAAGCCCTCACTGCGGATGAGATCATGCAATTGGCCACCTGTGCAATCACCCCGCTGGGGCGTCCGCGCTCCCAGGTGGGAGTTGAGATCACCGAGTTCCACCGCACGGGGACCGGGGATATCCGGATCAGCTGGAAAAGTCGTCAGGACCGGCAATATGACATCCTGAGTAATGCTGACCTGAGCACGCCCCGGCTCCAGTGGGCCGAAGTGGCGGGTGCCCAGGACATCCAGGGTGACGGCTCGGGGATCACCACCGCGGTGGTGGCGATGCCCTTCCCGGAAACCGGATACCTGGTCGTGCGTGAAGAAGGCCTTCCGCCCCTCTTTGAAGACGACCTGGAGAGCGACACGGGGTGGACTGCCATTGTCAATGATGCCAACGGCAACACCAACTGGGAGCGCGGTAGCCCCAATGGCAGCACCGGTCCCCTGAGCGGGGCCGATGGTTCCGCCAACGCGTGGTGCACCAACCTTGCTGACTACGGGCCGGACTCCGATATTTCCCTCCGGTCACCGGCCATCGACCTGACCGGGGTGGTGGGCGCGGAGTTGAGCTTCGAGGCCTTCCGGGACGGCGATGGTTTCGGG
>PBXZ01000162.1:0-13910 GCA_002729415.1 Candidatus Poribacteria bacterium
GATCAAAACCATAAGGTGCATAGAGAAACTTGACCGAAAGTCCTATCAGCCTGAGCATGGTGCCGAGTACAGTGACCATCCTTTTTCTCGCGGCCTGAGCCAAGTTGCCCAACTTATCAAGGCCAAGGTGGGGTTGGATGTGGCCTCGGTAGACCTGAATGGATGGGATTCACATTGGGCACAGGACATACTGATGGATCAGCTTATATCAGAACTTTCACAAGGGCTTCAGGCATTCTACCGTGATCTAGGACAGAAATGGATGGAAACTGTGAGCGTTGTGGTCATGACTGAGTTTGGTCGTCGCCTCTACATGAACTCCTCACTAGGAACCGACCACGGCAGAGGTAGCGTGATGTTTGTTATGGGCGGCGGAGTTAAAGGCGGTCGAATATTAAGCGATTGGAAGGGCTTGAAAGATGACGTTTTGGAAGGTAGGGGAGATCTGCCCGTGACAACCAACTATCGCAATGTCCTCGTCCCCATTCTTGAACGACATGGGGCTCACGATCTGAGTGGAGTCTTTCTTGAGTATGAACTTTCTCCGTTGCTCTTATAATGAAAATCAAAAGACAAGGTTAAGTTGAAGTAAGCTCGATATAAGGAACTAACGTCAGTCGTCAGTGAATCAGTTAAGTCCTTAACTCGCAAATTCAACAAATCTTCTCAGGACTAGGCAATTGCCTAGTAAGCTTGTACTTAAAAATACAAAAAAACAATCAATAAAGATAATAGCTGTCACTTTTTGGGACCTTCTAAAACCGACTGCTCTATTAGGATAAATGTTGCTCCAGTTTTTGGCCAATGACCTTAGCCCAGATATTGTATCCTTTTTGATTCAAATGTAATAGGTCCTCTACGTAAAGTTCCTTTAAGGGTTGTCCTTCACCATCAAGCATATGAGAATACACATCAATGTAGTATAGGTTTTGCTCGTCTTCGATAAATTGTTGTGCCATTTGGTTAGTGCGTTCGATTTCTGATCGTAAGTGAAAGTGAAAAGGACTCGGTTTTATTGATATAAAGAAAACGGGCATAGAACCTAAAGTTCGACGCACATCAAACACCATTAACCGCAGATTATTGCAGACTTCTTCTGGGTGCCTGCCGGCGGCCAAATCGTTGTCACCAGCGTAAATCACTAAGCCTTTTGGCTTAAACCGAAAAAGCAATCTAGGCATAAACCAAGCACAAGCAGCAATAGTAGAACCTCCAAACCCTAAATTGATTATATTCCAAGAGAAGCAATTCTGAAAATCAGACCAGAGTCGAATAGAAGAACTCCCATAAAATACTACTTGGCTTTCTCGACTAGGCAAGGTCTTGATGTTAGCCTCTAAATACCGAACCTCTTCTTCATAAAATGGCATAAACACACAACTCCAATGATGGTTTCCATGCAAAACAGTTTGAAATAAAACTCATTTACCACGAGGAATTTATGCTTGTAGAATCTGTGAGAAAGAGAAAACGACTCGTACTCTCTCTGGAAAAGCTGATCGGGCGATTATACATCCGAACCCCAAATTCTCTTGTATGGCTAAATAAGTTTTAAGCACTATGTCTGTTATCTTTATTGTTTTGAGTAATGCAACTGAGTTCCAACCTCATAAAATTAAAATGAAGATCTCGCAATACTAGTGGGAAACTGCCTTTCACACCACTTCAAAGTAACTAGATAGAATTGCTTGTGGTGGTGTTCGGTCTATCATCGAATCAGATGCAAGCTCAAAGGCAAAACCGATCGGCGCTGGACCCAAGTCATCGAACCGGGCATTAAAGGCTGTTGCTCCCCAACGTGAGCCAACAGCAATAGCATCGAAATTCTCAAATGTTCCTGCTGTCTGATTGTACGTAAGATCACCAAGGAGTTGAAGTTCGATGCCCCGAGGCATGTCTACCTTTTGATTGCTGAATGGGTTGACGTAAAGAATTGGAGGAGCTTCATTTCGCACAATACCTTCAAGACGCAGGACCATCCTGTCGTCTATGATCTCTTCGGCAATTAACGCAATCTCGACTTGCTTCAGGTCTTCATTTTTCCATCGAGGAGATTCTCCACGAACAATGTCAACCAAATGGAGTTTAGCAATCCGTCTTGCCAGATGCCTTGGTATTGGGTAGTTCTTCCCTATTACCATGTTTNCCGGGATAAGNGAGTTTACTTCATCTCNTGTGAACCAAACTCGGTCAAGATTCCACCGTGAATCTACTTCGCCAGATNCACGGTGNAAATCACGGGCATAGAGATTCAATACAAGTCCGTCTTCAGGGTATTCCCAACNANCANTGTGTGGATCATAATCATAACCACCGGGAGCTACCTCANCTGCTCTGCCTCGTTTTTGATGCCATTTCTCCAANGCTTGACGCATCATCTCAGCAACCTCGTCACCATCCCGTGTGTTGATGGAAGCCAACAGTTCCCCAGCCAAAGTACAGGTGTAGAGCCCCTGTCGTGTTGTTGTTGGCTTGGTTCTACCACCATAGTGACCTTGCTCAGCGATGAGGCAGAAGAATTCTCCTTCCATATTCTGTAGGTTTTGAGTGTAACTACAATTNTCAGCAACNGGNACAAAATTTTGCATAAGCTGGATAACGTCAGGATGTNAAAATATGGACGCACGGCCCGCAATACCATTGTTTCAGGTACATCCNAGTGGATTGCCATTCATGGCCCAGATGAATAACGGCTGNTTCTGCTGACTGGCCTTTTGNCGTGCTTCCCAAAGGTTGATCTCCCAAGGNATTTCTGTCCATCGGAGTTCCTNNCTTCTAGGCTTNATAAAGGAGTGGAGTTTCCCAANTCCCTGTGGATTCACTGAGTCTAAAGTGTTTTTGGGCNATTGNTTTTCTCGTTNTAACACTGTAATCTCCTTACTTTTCGTAATGTATGGAATGTTCTACTTTTTGATCAAAAATTTGTCAAACCTTACAGGGAGATGTTAATGCCCAATTAGAACTTCCTTACCGGTTTCTGCAGATTCGTAAATTCCTTCCATCATTTGTTGAACATGTAGCATCTGACTGAATTTGACGATTGGTGTTCGATCCTCGCGTACCGCGTCGACAAAATCCTTTAACACTTCAAAGAAATGGTTTCCTGATTCGGTGATTTTTGGTGTCCTCTCAAAAACTTGATCGCCTTGATCTACATAGATCTTTAAAGGGATTTCAGCGGAGCCATAATCTCCCAGAATCTCAATTTGGGGTCTCATTTTCCATGGGTGAGTCAGCCAGTTGCTTTCAATCGATAATCCAGAATCGTTTTCAAAGCGAATGTAACCTGCAGCAAAATCTTCTGTCTCAAAATCCTCCAATACTCCTCTCCAAGAGATTAAAGGGTTTTTCATGTGGCGTATTTTCTGATAAATTGTTCCCATTGCTGCTACAGGTGTTGGATCACCAATAATCCAGTTTGCTAAATCGAGGCTGTGTACTGCTGTACTGTAGAGTACACCTCCTCCAGAGAGGTCCTTGTTATGAAACACACTATATCCAGGTATATTCATCACGTGTCCGGACACAACTCGAGTATAGTAAATTTTACCCAACTCCCCTCCATCAATAAATTTTTTAAGTGCATGTCCCTCTGCACTACCACGATTCTGAAGTCCCATGCTCATTTTTTTCTTGTTTCGCTTACAAGCCTCGATCATCTCTGTAGCCTCGATACTGCTTACGGCTAGCGCTTTTTCACAAATCACATTTGCTCCTGCCTCAAACGCATCGATAGTTTGGTTCCTATGGAACACATGAGGTGTACAGACGCTAACTAAATCTAAATCATGTTTGTCCAATAATTCTCGGTAATCCGAGTAAACGTGCGGAATATCAAATTCTATAGCTACTGCTTGTGCTTTTTCAAAATTCACGTCACAAACCGCAACCAAATCAATGTCGTTCATCTTGTTATAGTTGGAAATGTGACCACCTCGTCCTTGTATGCCACAACCGATTACAGCTGCTTTCATAAATTCTCCNATAANACTATTGCTGAACACTAANGCTCATGAATCGTTTTGAGTAATTATTCTTTTNAAACTAGAACAAAAATGCCGTTTTGAGGTTTAGCTTGATTCTTCTGTTNATTTTGAGCCAGAGTNATTNCAGTCNATCTCGTCAANTTGCCAAGATNCCGTCAACTCNAAGCCCAATGTGAGACTTGATATNATCGGAGTCTCATTGCGGCAGATTGGCCTAATTTCNCTAGATANAACGTTGGGTTTGACTTNNCTNTGCAGCAAATCTATTACTTTTTCCTTGTGGGTACAAAAGTCGACACATCNCATCNAGTTGCTTCTTTCTAGCAATTATCCATAGAATTTTTCCACAAGTTCATTNGCTTTGCCATTTACGGTTTTCGGATCGAGTGCATTTTCACCAAAAACAACGGGAAAGGTTTGACCAGTATCGANAGTTCGTGTCTNTGCTTCCATNTATGTTACGCTGAANGCTCGGCGTGAAACGGGTGTAGAATTAGTNCCCGAACGGTGTAGCAAAAAATTGTGTAGCAAAATAGCNTCACCTGCTTCNGCTTCTAACTNAANTACGCTTCCTTTTGGTGCATAAGTAGCTTCTTCCTTCTCAGACAGAAAATGCTTTTGGTTAATAATGCCATGTTGCTGACTACCAGGCACAATCTGCATACAACCTGTGTCCACCGTAGCTTCATCCAGTGCAGTCCATACTGTTACAATAGGATTGGTATCGATACCCCAACCAGCACCTATGTCCTGATGCCATGGCAAGGCTTGGCTCAATTGGGGGGGTTTGTTCATCAACATCGAGCGAAAGATCGACACTTGTTCACCGATATAATAGTTAGCAATCTGCTGGAATAGTGGGCGCTGGATATATGCCAGAAAAAGAGGGTCTTGTTCCAAATCGTCAATTCTCCGGTATTCCAATGTTGCCACTTGGTGTCCCAAGGTGCGGTGAACACTGCCACTGTCATCTTGGTAAAATTGAAGACGCATATTCCGATATTTAACATGCCCCAGCATAATATCCTTAATCCGCTTTTGCAACGTCTGCAAGCTCTCAGCAGACAAAACCTTACCTAGTCTGAGATAACCTTGGCTCATAAACTTCTCTTGGCAATCACGGTCGAAACTAGTTTTCAAGGACACACTGGTATGATCAACAGACTCAGGCATTTTTATACCAGTTTTTTTCATAATAAGCTAAATCCTTTTTAGTCACAACAAGGGTAACTATTTGATGACACAGCCACACCAAGAGAACTGGCGCAGTTAGTTCCCATCGGCTTAAATCTGTAGTGGCAACTCACATGAAGGAGGTTAAGTAAATTTTCGGCTGCCAAAATCACCTTACATAAATACCATTTCGCAAAGTAACTGATTCTTTACACCACGCTTGAAATATAATCGAGTATGTCAATCTGATAATTTACAGACACGGCATTAACCAAATACACGTTCATCTTGGAGTTGCGGACCGGGCCAACTTCCAGTATCCAGCACTTTACTCCCCTAAAGATTACATTGGCGATTTAACTGTACTATTTAGTATTCTCTGAAAGACAAACAGGAAGGTAAGGCCATTCCCTGATGCAACTGGACACACAATACTACAATCATTTTGTTTTGGGATATTTACCATCATACGACATTTGTTTTTTGGTGACAAGACCTAAGAAGTTAATTTGTATTGCTTTTTTNATTTGCCCATAAGTTTCCGGTATTTTGTCTACATCGAATATGACCAATCATAAAAAAGTGAACTAAAGTAACCGAAAACACCAGATATTAGTTAAAAGCAATCCACTTTCTAACCTCTTGGTCGAACTTCCGTATCATCTCTGTCATATTAGAGACGCATTCGGGATGCTGGTCCGACAGATCATAACTTTCGTAGGAATCAATCTCCAGTTTCCGTCGGCCTTACTCCGGACCTTCAGCAGTTTGAAACTTCCATTTGCCAAGGAGAAATGCGTTCAAGTCAGTATTTCGAATATAATACAATGGTTGTTCTAGAACCAACTTACTGTTTCACTCAGACACTCAGAAAATTCAAATTTTACCCCTAATTGATAGATATGTGTTTGAAGTTTATACCAACTTTAGTAACCCAATTCACATGATACGATTATCTGGAAAGGCTAGTGTACAGAGATCTTTTTTGGCTACAACGTACAATATCAACAGCTTGTTGTTGAGAATTCATAATGCTAAACTTATGTTGTCTCAGGACAACCACAAATTTAGCATTAATAACGTGTTCTGAAGAAAAAAGAATCCTAATCGCCTAGCATATTTAATGACAACAGAATAAATAAGGGAAACTAAATCCTACTTATATACCTACATAGGACATTTTGAAAGTTGTGATTTCTGCTCCATCGAGTAACTGAAAACATGATGCATTCGATCGTTAATTTGAGCTACTTAATGTTTCTTTCCATCCTATTATTTTTCTTGACGATGCCCCAAATCGGAGCAGAAAACAGCAATCAATCCATGAAAATGGACGAAATTGTTATCACGCCAGGAAAATTCTCCATAGTAGATCGGATCAGATCAAATCTTACTTTATCAAAAAAAGAAATAGATAATTTCCCTCTGATAGATAACGATATCATGAGATCCGCTCAGATTTTTCCGGGTGTAATCTCCAATGATTTCTCAGCTCGGTTTAATGTACGTGGGGGAGAAAAAGATGAGATTTTGGTTCGTCTCGACGGGATGGAACTGTATGAGCCGTTTCATCTGCAGGACTATGGTGGAGCGTTGTCAGTTATAGATTTAGGATTGCTAGATCGAGCTGATTTACTGATGGGTGGTTTCCCTGCCAAATATGGCGGAAAAATGTCAGGTGTCTTCGACATCGTATCCAAAGATGGTGACCGAGACAAAATCACAGGTAATTTGGGAATCGATTTGATTAATGCGCATGTTCTTCTAGAAGGCCCTCTTTCAAAACAGGGGTCTTGGATTCTGTCAATCCGCCGTGGATATTTCGACTTGCTACTACCCATGATTTTTTCTCTCTTAGAGGAGTATGAAAAAGAATATAAACCCGAATATGCCGACTTATATTCCAAAGTAAGCTACGATTTAACCGATAAAGACAAGCTCAGCTTAAATGTCCTTTATAGTTTGGACAAAAACTTAGTGAATTCTCATTCAGGGGAAGAAGACCTAAATTCACGGTATCGAAATGGGATGTCATGGTTAAAGTGGCGTCACTTTCTCAATCAACAGGTGTGGTCAGACCTATTCTTTTTTAACGGATTATCGGATCGAAACCGCCAAGAAGGTTTCGGAACTCAACGTGGAAAAGCTCTGGATATTCGTGACTTGAATTATTTTGGTTTCAAGTGGGAAGTCTTTACCAAAGTCTCCAATAAGCACTTTTTTCAATTGGGTTTAGATTGGAGACAGTTAGGAGGAAGATATGACTATTTCAATCAGCTAGGAATTAATCAAACCAAGCCAATCGAAGTAAAAATTGAGAAGACGGGAAATGATCTTAATGCTTATCTCCAGGATGAATGGAGAGTTCATCCTCGAACCTCCATCAATCTTGGTGTTCGGTTTCTAAGACAAAGTTATAGATCGGATGAAGCAAAGAAATATGAACTGAGTCCAAGATTTGCACTGGCTTTTAAGCCGACCAAAGATATCGTCTTACGTGGAGCATGGGGACATTATCATCAGCCAATTAACTTGATCACTATGCCCGTGGAAGACCAACATACTGAAATTGGTCACGCCGAGTTCGCTTCACATTTTGTTTTTGGTGCTGAATATCTGGGATTAGAAAATTCCTATTTCCTCTTGGAAGCATACTATAAAAAATTAGATAATTTAACTGGTCGAATGCATGTCTACGGCAGACAACCGGTGATCCTGGCTAACCCAGATTCAGGTAAAGCTAGTGGGCTGGAATTACTGATAAGACATCAAATTTCTGACCGTCTAAATTGCAATTTAGGTTATGGCCTATCAGTAGCAAAAGAGAAAATTGGAGACAAAGAGTTTTTCCGTTCATTTGATCAGCGACATAGTATGGGGTTGAANTTCAATTATCATCTTTCATTAAAGTCGAATTTGAATGTNGGGTGGNGGTTTCATTCAGGTCAACCGTCAATACCATTNGAAAGTGGNACTGTTGTTTGCGAAAGAANTATTGATGAATATAATTCGGANCGGCTTCCCGTTTATCATAGTCTTGATATTCGCTTNACTAGGTCAGTTCATCATAAGAAGTGGGATATGANTTGGTACTTCCAAATNATTAACCTNTACTCACGAAAAAATATAGACGCAAGGGTATTAAAGATAGTTNAAAACGAGGAAACTNCNGCAATCATTGGTTGTGAGGTTGTTGATGAACCTTTATTACCAATTGTCCCCACCCTAGGATTCAATATAAGGTTTTAATGAGTGGTCGCCAACTTTAACTGATCCTNATATCAAATCCCTTGGGTTGTTGCTTTCAGNAAGGATTAAAATCTTTACTAAGTNCCAATTAATATGGAGTGGATTATGAGTTTTTTNACTCAAATCATNGTACCTCTTGCTATCTCGNACATNCTAACAAGCATATANATAGCTGGGAGATAAGGCACTTGGAATAATCGAAAGAGTCANACCAAGCTTGTTAGGCAAGTTNGGCNTGGTTAATCAATGTCCCCCCTCAAATAACAGAAAGAGATCTTAATGAAAAGAGAACATTTATTAGCAATTCCAATTGACTGGAAAAACGAGCCACACGCCAGTGTGAGTTATGAANTTATGATGGAAGCCTCTGAACTTCATCTCATATCCGGTGTAGAATACAATTTTCAGTGTGTTTCGGGGTTNGGTAACGATAGTGGATGGCAGAATAGTCCAATTTACATCGATACGAATTTGCAGNCTGAAACAGANTATAGCTACACGGTTCAAGCTCGATCCATTTCAAATCCNGGACATGTGTCACCTCCTTCTTTGCCTTATANGGTANAAACACAAGCAGCCAATTCCGTGGACGAAATNATGGAACAACTGGAATTGATACCTCTTGTNTACAATGGAAATAAGAATAACCGCATCAATATTGTGGTGATGAACCGATGGGTTGAAAACGATNCTGAGCCTTACAACNNGCCAGAGATGAAGGATGAATTTNTTGNCGACGTAGAGAATTCAGTTGTTAAAGCACTTACGNTTGGAGATCCTGATGCTGTTACACCATANGCAAACTACAGTGCTTTCTATAATATCTATGCGCTTTGGTGGCCAAACATACCAGTGTGGGATCCTAAACGACCAGAATGTTTGGGGTGGAAACAGGTGCAGGAAATTCGTAATCGGTTGTTTCTNCCNTGGCGNGATGAATANACTGGTTGGGTGACATTATTATCNATGCTTAACACAACAGGTGGTGGAGGTGGCGCTGGACGAGAACTTTTGTCGCGAGTNGGTGACGCTTACATNGTTGGAAATGAGATCGCCAGTATGATGCATGAATTTGCTCACACTGCTACCGGAATTGCCGATGAGTACACCTCCTCAGGAAAATGGGGGCATGGAAGNGAAACTTATAATACAACCAATTTTTATCAGCGTAANCAGGTAAAATGGCGGGCTTGGATTACACCTGAGACCCCCGTGCCGACACCTTACACCGATGAATATCTGGGTGTGGTTGGATTGTTTGAAGGCGGACAGCATCGATTAAGTGACCATTTTCGTCCCACGGCNAGAGGGTGCCTTATGGGAGCGGGTGCTTTTGGTGTCCAACACCTGTGNCCCATCTGTGTACAACGTACNATTCTCAAACACTANGATCTTGTTAANCCTATNGAGAGAATCACTCCGACTCAAACAGAGATGCAGATCGAAGGAGAAACATCTATCCATTTTCAGGTCATTCACCTAAAACCTGAACCAAATACCCNGNAAACAGAATGGCGNTTGAATGGAAAAGTGATCGCTGTAAATGTCAATCANGTGGAGATAACTTTGGGGTCTACCGACCANTACCAACTGACTTTCTCTCTAGCAGATAAAACCAAGNGGATCCGTCCAGATCCTCCTTATGCAGCGTATCCTCTTCACCAAGTTTCTTGGATTATCAAAAATTCTAATCCCACTCACGATTCTTTACCGTTGGAAATTGAACTGGAGGCGACAAATCCCAGTTTTCTTGGGCATGATGGCCAGATTCAGTCCCAAGTCAGCGGTGGAACACCTCCTTATGAATACATTTGGTCGAACGGGAGTCAAGATCCTTTTCTGTCAGATTTGTCTGCTGGCACCTATGAATTACGCGTTNTTGATCAGCATTTTGATTATGCGACAACCAGTTATCAGTTANAACAAAAGTCAAAATTAGATATAGATCTGCGTTCGGTGTGGACTAAGAATGGATGGAAAGTTGATTTGAACTNGGAAAGCGATGAAAAATTAAATTGTTGGTGGTCTACTGGAGCTNTGACTAGCACTGTNNATGGNTTAAAAGACGGAATCTACCAATACAAGGTGTCAAATACTGATGGGGTAGAATTGGAGAGCGAAATCCGCCTTCTTAAACCAGAAGTATCTTTGCAAGCCGTATCTGAAATCATTCCAGCGACAGCNGGGCAAATGGATGGCGCAGTTTGGCTCAANATTCATGGTGGNAGAAAACCTTACANCGTAACCTGGGCAGACCCACGACTTTTTTCTGATGANATCNTCCTCTATCAGGCTGAGGAAGCACAATATCTGGGTCCTATTTCCGGTCGGGATGAAGGATGCTACGGCAAAGAAATGGGTTGCTTAAAATTTGAAGGACAAGCCGGTTGGATCGACTGGCAAATCACTGTACCGTTAACCNGCCGTTATCCACTTACTTTTCGCTACAAGACCGAAGACANGGTCANAGCACTACTTTTGATCAATGGTAATGATATAGGCAAGCACTTNGNGTTNCCGAAGTCAGGAGATTGGCAGGATTATCAGCAGGAAGTTAANCTTCAGGGCGGTAANAATTCTATTCGGTTACANNNAGAAAACCAATCAATGTTGNNCTTGGACTATCTTTNAGTACCGCAGAAAGCTTGGTTTGAAAAACCNGATGAATGGGTNAGNACCTCACTTCCATCAGGAACATATACAGTCCTTATTAAGGATGCCAACCATACAGCCATTGAAAAAACGGTTCAGATTCCAGAGGCAAATCGTTTCCTACTTAAAAATGTTAACTTGGAGAAGGCTGATACTNATAAAATCCGGATTGCTNATCCNNANCCGGATTACNATTACTACTGGTACGATGCTGACTTTTCGATCCACCACNNAGNNCAAACGATTAGACCTATTGCCCAAGGAACAGGTTTTGAACCTGAGCGANCAGGGAATTACTANCTTTCTTGTCAGCGGATTTCTGANGGAGCTATCAGNCAGAATCGGGTTGGGTTTGCTGTTACTAAAGGNGACAGACTCCCACNATGTANCAATCATGTTTCTANAACTGAATTAGAACCAGACCAACTCTCGGCCAACTTGCTCCTGTGGTTGGATGCCAGTCAAGCTGAAAGTGTTGAGGACATCCCTCTCAAACGGGGAGCACTAATCGGCTGGAAAGGGAAAAATCATACTGTTGGCTTTGATCCCAATGGGTTTGTCTATTATCAACCCAATGTACAAAACGGTAAAGCCATCGCCAGTTGGGAAACAATTTGGTTGCAAGGGCTGGAAAAGCCCATTTCTGGATTCCAGACTGTCGTTATGGTCTATCGCGAACATCCGTTGTCTGCTCCTGGTTCTTCTCCTTGGTTTGGCTTAAGTCCTTTTATTGGCTGTGGTACGAACCAGTTGTTTTTACCTGATGCCCCCAACGAAATTCTGAAGGGTGCTGTTTATATAAATGGGGTTAAGATCGATCCTCTGCAAACCCCTCAACCCGAAAACTTCTGCGTGGCAACTTTTGAGTTCACTCAAGTCATCGAAAACGAGATTAAGTACACCGATACCGGATGGGAAGGAGCCATTGGTGAAATGTTGATTTATGATGGTTTACTGACCGGTCAGGAACGCCAGCAGTTGGAAGCCGANTTGTACCGAAAATGGATCTCCGCCATCCACTTGGAATGAGCTTGATTACTTGCTGATAGTCACATAAACCACCTCATGTTAACGCTAGCCAAGCCGAATTAACCTGTTGTTGAAGTAGCTGGGATAATGCAGACCAGTTGGGCTAGTAAGAAGTAGTGCGGTTATGCGCTTAAGGCTAAAAGATGATACCTAGCCCAGTTTCTGATNGAGATTGGAGATAACAAGNATTTAAGGTATAATTATGGAGCTCTAAGGAGGGAGTGATTACTAATGAAAAAGATTGGATACCTATTGCTTATCACAGCAGTGGCTTCTATGTTATTGGCGACGCTCATTGGGCTAACTGTCGGCTTACTAGAGATTCCATTTGGTGACAGTACAGCACTCGAATCAATCCTGATAACGTTGTGGATAGTTGGAACCTTACTCGTTTTCTTAGGCCTGTCTTTTCTTCTGGTGAAGGTTATCAAAGAACGAATACAAAACAAGGAAGATAACTATTATGCCCAAAAAGTGGATAAATAGACATAGGAGGTTCAAATGTTGATGACGACTCAGAATCGGTTCGAAGATCATGAAATCACTGAGACTTTAGGTATAGTCAAAGGAAGCACCATTCGATCTCGGCATATAGGAAAAGACATCACCGCATTGTTGCGCAATATTGTAGGTGGAGAGATTACAGAATACACCAAAATGATGGGCGAGTCCCGTGAACAAGCGATTGACCGTATGNTTTCGGAGGCAGAAAATCAGGGCGCAGATGGGATCGTATGCATGCGATTTACCACTTCGACTGTGATGCAAGCTTCGGCCGAACTTCTGGCTTATGGTACTGCGGTGCGCTTAAAGCAGAAAGAAGAATCATCAGAGACCTAAATTTTGGGTCCAATTTGATGTAAATGCATGACTTTCGTTCAGTCCAGCCGAGGGCTTGACAGCAGATCGAGCCTTTTTCAGCTTAAAATTATTGATAAACTTTTCCTAACAGGTAAAAAAATGAAAATGAAAAGATGTTTAGNAACANTACTATGTCTCATGGTTGCCCACAATATTTTGGTGGCTAAGGAACTGACCTTGGATGATGTTTTTCCTACTGATCGTGTGTTAGATGTACAAATCACCATAGATGAAAAAGATTGGGATACGATTCGGTATCAATCTCGAAATTTTTTCGAGGCTCTGCAAGAGAGCCGAAAATATGGTTCTACCGACAGTCCCTATACCTATGTTGAAGCTAGTGTGAGTATCGACGGGGTCGAATTCCCTCAGGTCGGTATCCGCAAAAAAGGGTTCCTTGGATCCTTAAATAGCAACCGGCCCTCTCTCAAAATCAAACTCAATCACGTTGATAAAAAAGGACAAATTGGTGGAGCGACTAATTTGACCTTCAACAATAACCAACAAGATATCAGCCTAATCAGCCAGTTCATGGGTTATGCTCTGTTCAATGCAGCAGGCTCACCAGCGCCTCGTTGCGCTTACGCTAAGCTAACTGTTAATGGTACTAGCTTGGGCATCTATTCTCATGTAGAAAGAATACATCGACCACTACTCAAACGGGCCTTTGATAATGATAATGGAACTTTATACGAAGGACAAGTGGTTGGTTTTTTCCCAGACTGGGAAGGTAGCTTTGAGCACAAGTTAGGCAAAGATAAACTAGGCCGAAAAAAAATTAAGGAATTGATCGAGGTGCTGGAAGGAGAAGACGAAAATATCGAGCAAGCCATAGGTAGATTGGTTGACCTGGATTCCTTTTACACCTTTTGGGCCATGGAAGGATTACTCAGTTTTTGGGATGGTTACTCCGGCAACCGCAATAACTTCTTTATTTATCTTAACCCAGAGACGGATAAA
>PBXZ01000163.1:0-9169 GCA_002729415.1 Candidatus Poribacteria bacterium
ATAGGATCGTGGACTGTTGCTCTTAGCCAGGATTCCCTGCCATTGAGTGGCCGGATCGGTAAACCTTTCCGTCTTAATCCAGGCCATGACAGTAACTTCTGGCAACGAAGATATCTTTATAACCGTCATTGTCGTAGTCGAAATATTGGATTCCCCAACCGAGATAACTGTTCGTAATCTCAGCTACTCCTGTTGTAATGGTTACATCAGTAAAGAACCCATCTCCGGTGTTATGATAAATTGTATTGGTTTCGGCCTGAAAGTTACTAACAGTTAAATCAAGTAACCCATCGTTGTCATAGTCACCGAAGGCCGTGCCCATTCCAGCTTCTTCTTTTCCCATGTCGTTATAACATACTCCCGATAAAAGCGCGACCTCCTCAAATTTACCGTTTCCAAGATTCTGAAACAAGAAGTTGGGGTCTTGGTCATTGGCTACGTATAGATCTTGATCCCCATCGTTGTCATAATCTCCAAAGGTCACCCCCAAACCATGACAAGCGGGAACATCCAACAACCCCATTTGAATTGACATGTTGCTGAAAGTACCGTCCCCATTGTTATGATACAATGCGTCTTCAGCTGACGGATAGGCATGGGGGCCACAATAAACCCAAATACCCCTGACTTCACATCGTTTGTCGCTCTCAAGACTGTATTCTGCATAGTTAGCAACATAAAGATCCACCAATCCATCATTGTCCACATCCGCAAAAGCGCAACTTGATCCGAATCTAAGGTCAGCAACGCCAGCTTCCTCAGAGACATCGATAAAAGTTCCATCACCACTATTCTGATAGAGGACATTAGATCCGAAGTTCGTCAGGTACAGATCCAGATCCCCATCATTGTCGTAATCTCCCACTGTGCAGCCAATGCCATAACCAGTATCACCGACACCTGCCATCTGAGTGACATCGGTGAAACCATCATCTCCATCATTACGGTAAAGCCTATTGTATGGTAGCTGATCAGATTCTGAAGATGTTTGAGGTGTACCACTGACAAGGTAGACATCTAAATCCCCATCGTTGTCATAATCGAAAAAACCGCCCCCTGCTCCTAGAAACTCATTAAACAACCGTTGTCTGCTTCCACCATCAGTGTGTTTGAAATCAATACCCGATATGACGGTTACATCGCTAAAAATTTCGGCAGTGGATATTAAGGTAGTGGAGGTGGCAATTAAGCTGATTGAAAAGATTAAAATGGCCAAAGGTGATTGCTGACCTCTAATGTTATTGTTCATTTTGACGTACGTTTTGGATATCTTGTAGCTGAGTCTGGTAGGCTTGATTCTTTGGTTCTATGTCGATTGCACGCAGGATTAGCTCTTTTGCTTTACCGTATTTGCCATTTTTGAAGTAAACGTAAGAGAATGTGCTGAGGTTTGAGGCAGATGGATCTATTTTGACAGCCTTAGCGGCAAATGTTTCTGCTAGGTCAGGATAAACTTCTTGGTTGGCATAGATTCGCGCAATTCCTTGGTAAGCTTGATCGCAGTTTGAATTAGTTTTGAGAGCTTGTTGAAAAGCGTAAATAGCGGCATTTATTTTTTTAAAGTGGATTTGTAGATTACCCAGTTCGAGCCAGGCATCCAAGTCATCTTGATCAATCTTCGTCAGTTGATGGTATGTTTCAATCGCTTTTTCCAATTTGCCTTGTTGAACATAAATTTCTGCCAAGCCATGATACGGCAATGTCAGGTCGGGTGATTTCTGTATGGCGGCCTGCAGATAGGGTTCAGCTTGATCAAACATTCGTCGGTTGCTATAAATCCAAGCTAATCTTAGGTATGGTTCGACAGCATTTTGATCTAACTCCACAACCTTTTCAAAGGCGTCAATCGCCTCTTGAAATCCACCTTGTTCCATGTAGGCTTTTCCCAGTTTATCGTAGGCAGATGCCATGGTAGGATCCAGTAGAATTATTGATCTGTATACGTTCAATGCTTCGTTGATGTTATTGTTATCAAAATGTATGCTTGCTAGATCCATGCGAATAAACAAATCAGCGGGATTCTCATCCACACTCTTTTTGTAACGGTAAACTTCGTCTTGGTAGGACTTTATTTTTTTGAATTTTTCCAGGTATTTTGTGACGTGAATGGAGTCACCTTTGAGCCGATGGATCTTTGCCAAGTTGTAGTAAGAACTTGCGTCATCCGGGTTAAGTGCAATTGCCTTCATGTAGTAACCAGTAGATTCTTCCAGCTGATTTTGCATCAGTGCAATACGTCCAAGCCACTGGTAGGCTTCAGCGAAATCTGGATCCAGTTTAATTGATTCACTAAATTTTATTTTTGCTAAATCTAACCTATTTCGGTGTACATACACGTTGCCAAGCTGGTAATGAGTTTGTGCCATTTGTGGGTTTAGCCTAATCGCCTGTTGGACGGATGCCTCTGCCGATTTAAAATCGCCCTGCTTGACATAAATTTCTGTTAGGGAGAGGTAAGTAAGTCCATGTAGGCTTTTTGCTGTCTCTCGTTGAAGAACTTGATGATAGATATTGATAGCTCGGTCTAACATATTACCAAGCTGATATGCTTTACCAAGCTGATAATACGATTCAATATCATCAGGGTTTGCAGATAAGATCCTCTGAAACTCCTGCTGAGCTTGATTATATAGTCCAGCACGAATGTAATGCAGACCGCGTTGCTGATGATTTTCTGGGGAGCTACTTCCAAATAGGATGGAAGCGAAGATGAGGAGTGTACATGTAAACAGCAACTTCCGCTTCATAGCTTGTTACCAAATTTATGAGAGTGTGCAACGGCGATATTCATTTTACCTAAAAATGGTGTCAAGTCAACTTCAAAAGAAGCGGAAGTTTTAGCTGAGGTAATTTATCTATCCGCGTATTTTACCAGAGAGATCGATTCAGGCTACTAACAACCGCACCAACAGACACGTCATAGGTTCTGTTAGATCATGAACAACCTCAAGATAGGCCGTGACAGCAGAATCGGTGTTGACAGTACAAGACCTTTCGTTTACTATGTGGGATCACTTTTCCCATTGAGGTTGGGAGCAACTTGGGAACCCCAAGCAAACAAAATAATTCATGTTGAACCCGTGTTTAGGCATGAGACCAAAAGAATATCAGTTAGCAAAAGTCAAGTAATGCTCCAGAATATTCTTCTCCCTGACAGTGAGCCCTTCTTACATGCAGATGCCACTTTCTCAGCCCCGGAAAATCATAAACTGGTTGCGTAGCTAAAAACGATGCATACATGCTAAAATCATGTGATAAAGGTTTCTAGAAACAGTGTTTTAACCATGAAGTTCAGTTGGTGATTGTCTCATTAGTTTTATTTATGATCCGGTTCAACCTAGAAACGTAGAAACGCATGCTAATAAATAGTGTTATGAAAATTGTATTGATGTTATTCAGGTGCTTGATGCTGTGTGTAGCTCTGTCTATCAGTGTATTCATCACCTGGGTGTATGCTGATGATAAGAAGCAGAAGCAAGATGATAGTTTAAAATCAGAAATTGTGTGGGGCAAAGATCAGGCACAAATGTGCTTGATTCCTTCAGGAACTTTCGCTATGGGGACCATGGAATCGGAAATTAATAAATTAGTGAAACAATTTGCTGATTATGAGGCGGAAAAGGCTTGGTTTAAGAGTGAAGTTCCACGCCACACTGTTGAAATCACAGCATTCTACATAGATAAAGCTGAAGTCACCAACGCTCAGTATAAAGTGTTTATCAATCAAACCGGATATCGAACGCCACAGTATTGGTTTGACGATAACTACAATTCACAGGACCTTCCGGTGGTTGGTGTGAGTTGGTATGATGCCATGCAGTATGCGTCATGGTCAGGAAAGCGACTTCCTACAGAAGCAGAATGGGAATATGCTACACGTGGGGGAATGGCTAATCAGATGTATCCATGGGGAAATAAAATCACACCTCAAATGGCGAATTATGGCGAAAAGGTTGGAAAAGCAACGGTAGCGGGAACTTATCCCTCGAATGGTTATGGTCTATATGACTTAGCCGGAAACGTATGGGAATGGTGCTTGGATTCATACAATGCCGAGTTTTATAAAACGAGTCCTCGAAAGGATCCATTTGCTGGGGGCCATATAGCGCATGTAATCAAAAACTTTAGTCAGGCCGACAAAAACCAAGTTCGAGTTATTCGTGGTGGAAGTTGGCAAAGCGATCCTGGGCCGCTTCGGGTTGCTAGCCGAGGTAACTACTTTCCATCCTTTACGCTACGAAATTGTGGGTTCCGTTGTGTGAAACCGGTTAATGAGATTAAGAGACACAACAATTAACTGGAAGTTCAGCTATATCTTCCAATAGTAAATGGGTAATTAAGAATATGTTAGTTTCCCTATCCAATCATCCAAGTTACTACCGAATAAAGATCAATAGTATAATCGGCGACCTCTGTCTAAAATGAGATTACTGTCAGCGTATTAACTAAATTCAGGATTTATCCTTTGGAATTTCGCCTGTTTTTCTGATCGACATCTGTATGGCGTCAAGTTCTCGGCGTAAAATGACCCCCCATTGCCCGACAATCCAGAGTTCATTATTGTTTTCAGCCTTAACAATGGCATAAAGATCATTAGCGATGTCTGTATGTTCTTGTTCCCAAGTGTCGCCACCATCCATGGAATGGATTATTGTACCGGCAGCACCAACCGCGTAGATTTCCTGTTCAGACAAAACACAGATACTGTAAAGTTCCTGGGTGACATTGCTTGGGATAGCTTCCCATTCAAAACCGCCATCTGTAGTACGAAGGACAATTCCGTAACGCCCAACCGCCCAGCCTTTCCGCTTGGTGACAAACGAAACGGCATTTAGACTATAGCCTGTATCTGTTTCGTGATGCCTCCAATATTCGCCACCGTTTATCGTGCGTTGCACAATTCCAGCGTTACCTACCGCCCAACCAAGAGGAGCAAACCTCATTTCAACGTTAATGAGATTTGTATTAGTGGATGTACGCTGGGCAGCCCATATCGGACCACCATCCTGATTGTGGATTATTTGTCCATCCCTGCCAACTGCCCAGCCTTCCGAAAATTTGCCAAAAGCAACATCGTTAATGGCAAATGGTATCGGAAAATCCTCTTCGTAAACGGGTGGGCGCATTGGCGTTTGTCCAGCTGACCATTTGATCCCATCGGTAGTGTAAAGAACCGTACCATCACGTTGCATTGACCAACCCCATTTTGGATCCAGACTTGGAAAATGTACTCCAACTAAAGTTTGCTGCGTCCCAATTTGCAAAGTTTGCCAGGTTTTTCCACCGTCCTGCGTTTCTATCAAAAAGCCGTTCTCACCAGCAACCCAACCCTGCTGGCCACTGAGAAATAACACATCACGAAGATTATCAAGGCTACGGCTACCAAGTTGGCGTTCCCATGTCTGACCTCCATTGGTGGTGTGGTGTATGTGCGCATCATTACCCACTACCCAACCCTTCTGATCGTTGAGGAAATGAGCAGTCTTTACAAATCGGGCAGCACCTCCTCCACGCCCAAAACCACGACCTCTGCGTCCCCCACGAGGTCTGCCGGAACCAATTCTTTCGTTTCTGATCTCTCGGTTTTGAGTAGTAGGCTCAGCATTCTCATTGGCTTTAGCAAGTGCTTCATCTTGAGCAAATCGGCCAGGACGCAGGCGTTGATCTTGCCGGCGCTGTTGGAAGTTTCCCGCAAAATCTTCATCATTTTGAAANCGATTTTCAGGCAGAACCGAGGAATCAGCTTCACCTGCAGGNTGANNNNGNACATCCCTTTCTCCNAGCAGCATATCGAACCAATCAGCTNCACCGTCATCNTCTTCTTCNTCCTCTTCCAGTTGCAGCCTCTCCCAGCTCNTNCCTTGGTCACGCGTAGTTAAAACAGNTCCNCCNCCNCCAATACCCCANGCATGGGTATGATCATGGAATTTGANNCGACGGATTCGNCCNTCTATATTCGATGTCCTCCGTTTCCACGTCAATCCCCCATCTNCTGTAGTAAGCGAAACCCCATTNCCCATCAGCACCCANCCNGACTGNGAATCGACAAAATGAATTGCGACACCTGANTGGTTGGTTTTGGCGAGAGTCTTCCAGTATTCCCCACCATCAACTGTATGCAGGATGTANCCACCATTTCGGCGTTGCGGAGTGACTGCCCANCCCTCNNGACTATTAATAAAATGAAGATCGGTGATTGATTTGTCAGTCATCCCNGTCCTCTGTAATTTCCAGGTTAACCCGCCATCGGTNGTATGAACAGTTTGACCGATATTGACTCCCAGCCAGCCTTCCTCCGCATTGATAAACTTCATGGTACTGATACGTCTAAAGTTCTGTAAAATGCCTCTAATGATCTGCCACGTCTTTCCTCCGTCTTCGGTACGCAGCAACATCCGGCTTCCGACAATCCAGCCGTGAGATTGGTCGACAAATGTGATCAGTTGCAAATTACTATCCACACCACTATGTTGTGGCTTCCATGTCTCCCCACCGTCAGTTGTATGTGCAATCACACCGTTGGATCCAACTGCCCAACCACGCGCCTCATCAAGAAAGTAGGTGTCGGAAAAGTCAGTTTGCCAAGTCGCCTGACGAACAATTTCCCAGTGGTAGATAACTTCCTCAACTGCTGGTGCTTCGTCTTCATCGGATTCAATAGCGTCCGCTACTGGCGGCATTTCAACCGGTAGTTTTTCGGCATCAACAGAATAACGCATGGCGATGCCTCCTCGACCGACAGCCACCATTCCATCAGGGGAAAGAGCGAATCCAAGTAGGTCATTTTCCGTACCACTTTCCTGAAGTTCCCACTTGGCTCCTCCATTAGTAGTCGTCAGAATGATACCGTTATCTCCAACGATGATCCCATGTTTGTCATCTGCCAGATAGATTTTGTTTAGGTTTTCACCTGTACCGCTCCTTTGAAATTTCCAGGTTTCACCTCCATCGTCGGTGCGCAGGATTTCCCCAAACTGGCCAACAATCCAGCCCTTCTGATTATCAATAAAATAGACAGCGTACAATTCATTGAAAGTTCCAGAGGTTTGGGATGTCCAGGACAATCCACCATTCTGGGTGTGTAGAACTACGCCTGGCCAACCGATAGCCCAGCCCTCCCGACGATCGACAAAGAAAACGCCTTTTAACGATTGGAATTGGCCCGGCATTTGTGGTATCCAGGATCGTCCTCCATCAGCGGTATGCAAAATCGTGCCCAGTTCACCAACAGCCCATCCTACCTTGGGATCAGCAAAATAAATAGCGTTGAGTGTCAGCCCCATCCCACTGTCCTGACGCTCCCACGTCATCCCTGCATCGATAGTGTGGATAATCATGCGACGGTCGCCAACAGCCCAACCTTCCTTATCGGAAACAAAGTAGATGCCGCTGATATTATCCCAGATTTCTGTTTCAACCTCATTCCACGTTTGCCCACCATCCTGACTCATGGCGATAGTACCGCGTTTCCCCACAGCAACGGCACGATTGGCGTCAGCAAACTGGACATTTTGAAGGTCATTCGCAGTAGTACCACTTTCCATTTCCCACGTTTGACCTCCATCTTTCGAATGCATGATGGTACCGTACCAACCGACAGCCCAAGCCTCTTTTGGATGGGTAAATTGAATGGCGGTCAAGTTGTTCTCTGTGACATTGTCCAGCAACCGCCAGTTTTGCCCTCCGTCCTGAGTAAAAGTGATAAAACCAACATCAGCCACAGCTACTCCAAGGTTCTTATCGACAAAATGGATACCATTGACCGTATCTTTGACACCACCGTTGATATTTGGAATACGGCTATCCTGATACGCCCACTCTGCACCACCGTTTTGGGTTTGATAAATTGAGCCGTCACTACCGACTAACCATCCCTGATTGTCGTCAATAAAGTAAACTCGTTTGTTATCAACAATTAGCCGTTCCCCCACACCAGTATATCGACCGGCTTGGTTATGCCAGTTTTTCCCTCCGTCTGTTGTGTGTAGAATACGATCATATTCGCCAACTGCCCAACCACGTTTCTTGTCGACGAACCAAACACCATTAAGCCCAAAATCGCTGACAAACTGATGTCGCTTCCAATTTTTCCCGCCGTCTTGGGTGTACAATACATCGCTATCCTCACCGACAACCCAACCTTCTTTCGAATTGACAAAGAAAATATCTCTCAGCATAGCCGAAGTTCCACTTTTCTGTAGATGCCAATGTTTACCTCCATCATCCGTGGCAGCAATTAAACCTTCATCGCCAACTGCCCAACCATATTTTCGATTGGTGAAATAGACAGCTTTGAAATCACCGCTGGTTTCAACCCCTTGACGTCCCCACGTTTTGCCGCCGTCGTTAGTATGGACAATCAGTCCCTCCAGACCAACAATCCATCCGCGCAGGGCATCAGTAAAGTGAAGGTCAGTGAAGTGGGTTTCCCAATCAGCTTTTCGTGCAACTTCCGTCGTGCAACCAATCAGCAAGGTTGCCAGTATTGTAGTTATTACCATGAAATGGTGAATTCTTTTAGATGCGTTTTTCACTTGATCCTATCCATATTTATTTTTCTTGATTGTTCTGTCCTGGTGTCAGATTATCAATTAGCAGCCTATCGTGATTTTCGCGGTCCTGTTTTTTTCATTTGCTCGGCATTGATATGATAATTGCCTTGCCAACTAATGATGACGACCTCCTCATCGATATTGACCGAGTTATTAACCTCAAAGACTGAAACCAGTGATAAGGAATATGTAGTAGCTGGTGATGGCAGAACATTGAAGCCAGAAAGCATCTATATAGACGGTATGCATCGATTAGGGATTAGTCGGCACCCACCCGGTATCTCCGGACTAAAGCGAAAAGACACCGAAATTATAACTACCCTGTCAATTAACCTACCCATGATCTTTGTCCTGCAACTAAGATATCACCGCTTGTTTTCTGATCCAAACTGAGTGTTGTGTTCAGCATATTTTAAGTTTAAACTGAGTTACCGCCAGAATTGGTTCTGACAAATCAGACAGGCATATAATGGCAAGAGACGAGTCAGCAGATGACCAACCCATCTCTTAGTCAGGGTTTTTAGCTTCTAGCTGGAGAGTATTGCCATGTTTGAAGATAGGAGTAAACTGCAGTTGCCGGGGTTTGGACCGCCGTGGGCCTATCGTGACTCGTGGGG
>PBXZ01000164.1:0-15617 GCA_002729415.1 Candidatus Poribacteria bacterium
GGTATGGTTAAATATGCAGAAGTTGGTGATAGATTGAAAGAAGTCTGTCGTTCAATTGACAAGTTGGAAAAGATTGGAGCAGAAAAAGTCAGACAAGAATTAGCAAAATCTGATATTTCCGCTCGAGCTATCAAAAAAATATTTTCCGTAATCGAGATTGAAGGACATCATGAAACAGTCTTGGACGAGTTAGAAAAGATCATTGGTGATGTTGCCCAAGAGGGTATTGGCGAATTGCGTGAAGTTCGATCATACTTATCAGAACTTGGAATTAATGAAGGATGTTACCGGTTTGACCCTGCATTAGCCAGAGGATTGGATTATTACACTGGCCCAGTATTTGAAGTTGTCATTAAGGATGCAGGTATCGGCAGTGTTGTCGGGGGAGGACGTTGGGATACATTAATCGGTCAATACACAGGTAAGCATATCCCAGCAGTCGGGACTTCTTTCGGGTTAGAACGTTTGATTGATTCAATGGAAAAACTTCACCTTTTGCCCCAGATCATGACAAAGACTCAAGTGCTTGTCATCCCGTTTAACACAGAACTAATCCCTCAGAGCTTGAGGTTTTTAGCTGAACTTAGGTCTGCTGGTATTAATTCTGAGATTTATGGTGAACCGAAATCATTCCGTCAAACTTTCGGTTATGCAAGTCGAAAGGGAATTCCACTTGCTCTAGTCGTCGCACCTGATGAATTATCAAATGGACAACTAGCAATCCGTAATATGGAAACACGGGAACAGGTAGTTTGCTCTGTTGATCGTTTTGTTGATAGGATACAGGCAATATTGCCTGAACTCTAGGGCAAGATTTGGCTTATTTTCTATTAATGTTTGACTAAATGTTATTAATTAAGGATTTTCTTGACACTATTTGGTTATCTTGTTAGAATATACGTCGCAATTTTTTAAAGGGGAATTCATTTCCAATGCTACGAATCCGAATCGCACTTTCAAGTATTTTTTGCCTTTATTATAACGTTATTGATGCCTATTCTGAGGTCGATGGTAGGCGATTTGGAAATGAGCCTTAGGCCATACCGGCAGCTCTACCAAAAATGCCCATTATCGAAACAGAAAGTCGATGACGGGCGTTTTTAATTTCAAGGAAAATTTAGGAGATAGGAAGTAACGATGGTTATCATAATGCAAGGCGGTGCCACCAAGGAACAAATTGAACAGGTGATTCGACGTACACATGACGCAGGATTAAAAACTCAAATGAACGTTGGAGAGCAGTGTACTGTAATCGCGGTAATCGGTGATAAAGCAGCACTGAGTGATACTCCAATAGAGTCTATGTCTGGAGTGGCACGAACCATGCCGATTAGTGCTCCCTACAAGCTTGCGAGTCGACAATTTCATGAAGAGAATACCGTAATTAGCGTTGACGGAGTTAAAATAGGTGGTAAACAACTGGCCATGATGGCTGGACCGTGCGCAGTTGAGAATACAGAGCAAATCGTTCAAATTGCTAAGCACGTTGTAGAGTCAGGGGCTCAATTCATTCGCGGTGGAGCCTTCAAACCACGCACAGGCCCCTACAGTTTTCAAGGATATGGTGAATCGGCTTTGGAAATGCTAGCTACCGCACGAGAAGAAACAGGCCTACGTGTTGTCACAGAGGTAATGACACCAAACGAAGTTGGCCTTGTTGGCAGATATACCGACGTTTTCCAACTTGGCACACGTAATATGCAGAACTTTTCCCTTCTACGCGAAATTGGTAGACACGGAAAACCGGTTATTTTGAAGCGCGGTCTCTCTTCGACTATTGAAGAATGGTTACTTGCTGCCGAATATATTCTTTCCGAAGGGAATCCGAATGTTATTCTTTGTGAGCGCGGAATTCGTACCTACGAAACTCACACCCGAAACACACTTGATTTAAATGCTGTTCCAGCTATAAAGGAACTAAGCCATTTGCCGATCATTGTTGATCCGAGCCATGGCACTGGCATTCGAAGTTACGTTCCAGCCATGGCCAAAGCTGCAATTGCTGCTGGATCCGATGGGCTGATCGTTGAAGTCCACCATGATCCAGATAACTCGATGACAGGCGATGGTGTGCAATCTCTCTTCCCAGATCAGTTCAATCAACTAATGCAGGATTTAAGACAAATTGCTGTTGCTGTTGACAGGGAAATTTAACATTTATCTCAAATCCTCGGTGATTTTACCATCAGAATGGGAAAACATTCAGATGGTACGTGATATTGGCTGCTTGTGCGCATTTCCATCCTGAGGTTGAAATCATCATGTATCGGTGATTGTGACCAAAGCGAGAACAACATATGGAATAACAAAGCAAATGGCTGTCTTAGAGAAAATGAGATTTAAATGGGGATCAAAGAATGCCAGATAAAGTAATTGTCTTCGATACCACGCTTCGGGATGCAGAACAAACGCCAGGGGCTGCCTTAAATAGTGCCGAAAAATTTGAAATTGCAAAACATCTCGCCCAGTTAAATGTTGATGTGATCGAAGCAGGCTTCCCCAGATCCTCGCCCAGTGATTTCGAAGCCGTTCAGCGGATCTCTAACGAAATTGAAGGCCCAGAAATCTGTGCACTGTCAAGNGTAATTGATCAGGACATAACCGACGCATGGGATGCTATCAAGNACTCANCCANACCCCGAATCCATACCTTCGTNGGCACTTCGGAAATTCACATTAAAGGAATTATGCGCTCTGATCNGGAAACAGTACTGAAAAAAGCTATCACNGCTGTCNNATACGCACGGAGTTTATGCCAAACTGTAGAATTTTCACCCATGGATGCAGCACGAACAGATCCCCAGTATCTATACGAAGTTGTTGAAGCAACCATCTCAGNAGGTGCATCTATCATCAACATTCCCGACACGGTTGGTTATGCTATCCCCTCAGAATTTGGCCAGCTAATTAAAGGTATTTTCGAAAATGTGACNAACATAGATCAGGCTATTATTAGTGTCCACTGCCATAATGATCTTGGTCTTGCGGTGGCTAACAGCCTTGAAGCCATTAAGAATGGTGCCAGACAAATTGAATGTACTGTAAATGGCTTGGGGGAACGTGCAGGAAATACGTCAATGGAAGAAATTGTAATGGCAATCAGGACNCGCGGAGGTCACTTTGATCAGGTCTATACAGAAATAAATACAAAAGAAATCGTCCCGATTAGCCGCTTAGTTAGCCGTTTGATGGGAATACCTGTTGCTCCAAATAAAGCCATTGTCGGTTCGAATGCTTTTGCACACAGTTCCGGAATTCATCAGGACGGAGTGATTAAGCAACGTGACACCTTTGAGATTATTGATCCGGAAGACGTTGGTTTGAAAGAAAGCCAGATCATCTTNAGTCCTCGTTCCGGACGTAATGCTCTGCGTCACCGTTTGGAAGTACTGGGATATCAAATTGAGGGAGAACAACTCGACAAAATCTATGAACGTTTCCTAGCCGTAGCAGATAAGAAGAAGGAGGTCCACGACGCTGACCTCGACGCAATTATGAGTGATGAAGTGAGATCAATTCCAGAAACATATACTTTCGAATACATTCAGGTTTTGAGTGGAACNNNGATCTCNGCCACAACAACGGTTGGGCTTCAAACTCAAGGTGAAATTATCGAAANATCTGCGGTGGGCGAAGGTCCAGTTGACACCGCCTACAAAGCAATTGACCTCATCACAAACTTACCACTTAAACTANTNGATTATAGCATTAAATCTGTTACCGAGGGCAAAGACGCAATCGGCGAAGTCACAATTAAGGTACAAAATGGTGCTCATCTTGTCACAGGTTATGGTGCTAGCACGGACGTGATCGAAGCAAGCGCGAGGGCCTATGTTGATGTTGTCAACAAGGTCATTTACCAAAAATAGCAGGTGATTTGCACGGANCGTCGGAGTTATTGGTGTGATTTCATGGATGATCGTTCAATCTCATCTGGGTTATGACGGTTCAAAAACTCTTGCAATTCCTCTAATCCTTCTTCAATGTTGTTGAACCTACGATCTTCAATATTCTCCAGAAGATGCTGGATAATATCAACCAATCGGGAAAAACGGAATTTCCATTGACAATATTTCAGGTTGGGTGGGCAGTAATGCTGGAGAAGCCGATGCCAAAAATCATCTCCGTAGTTCCGATACATATAATATAAATCGTGNGCAGGGTCACTGACNCGAATATCTTCAAAGTCTATGATACCNACGATTTCCCCCTTCTCTTCATTAAACAGAATGTGCCTTGGTTGAAGGTCTCCATGAATCAATGAAGGTTGATAAGAAAAATCACTTTCATTNTTAATGTAGATGTCAAACCATCTTTGACACTGTTGCTGTTCAGCCAAACTGAGTTTGGGATGCAATTTTTGTCGAACAANCTGNAGCATGTCTCGNACTGGATATTCCGTAATTTCTCTGAATGGTATGGAATAGGTTATAGCTTCCTCAATCGGAAAATTGTGTAAAACCTTTAAAAAGNCAGCAACCTGTTGCACCACATTTTCNCGTTGNACCTCCGACAGTCGNTGGTAATATTTCTCCTCGAAAGGTTGGCCTGAAATCATTGGGTAAATACAAAACGGAAGGCCGTTACTCATATACCCAACATGCTGAAACTGCGGAATGGAAATTTGTAACTGTGGTTGTAATTTTGGCAATAATCGTTCTTCCCAACGCAATCGCCTGACGGAATCCCTATGTCTGGCACAACGAATAATGTAGTCTTGATTTAGTGTATAAGTGCAGAAGCTGGATCCTTGACCACAAAATCGCAACTCCCGAATCGACCAATCGGGAAAATGTGCGTTAACTAAACTACAGACTACCGTTTTTTCATAAGTTGGTTCACGACTGCTATGTCGATTNGANCTNCTGCCGGTATGNGAATCTTGCATCCCNCTCTGCTGACTAGATACAAGAAGTAACCGATTCTGTTCGATAAGTCTTCTTATGGATTTCTGGGCGGTCGCACAGAGNTGCTGNAACTGGTTGATTTGCGCATCCTTCTCCCGAATCTGGCCCCAAAGACACTCAATTTGTCCTTGCAGATTCTGAATATGTTTCTCTGCTTCACTTAGAATTTCAGGTGGCTTTTGGCTGATATTCATTTACCTTAAGGATTTCAAAATCGCCCAAATTGTTACCAGTAATCCAGTAGGGTTGACAGATATAATCGAGCTGAGGCTCAAAAAAAATTTCAATCTTCCAAAGACTCGGTTCATCAGACACTCCGACGGTCTTAGTCACATGCTACCGCAGGATAGTTGTATTGACTGCTATACTGAAAGCCAAAATCTCGGCAGTTTTCTTTTGACTGCCGAGAAATTATAGTAGAAGCATCAGCATGTGCTGGTTTTAGAGTTATACTTCCCTTAAAATCTTGCCATACTCATCGATTAACTTTCTGTTTGCTCTTCCAGACGAACTTAATCCAAGTATCAACACCATCATTTTTGGCATTCCATTATGTACCAAAATTTTCATCTTTAATGAGAATAACAGGATGGTCTTGACTATCTGTTTCCAACTTTGTTGCTAGTGGATCAATATTCTTGAGGCCTTTATATCCCTGACCATAAGTTGGAATAACCGAGAAAGTCAATAGGACAAATGATAAAGTAAGGGTTTCACCGTAAACCCCTTACTTAAGCGGTTATTTCACTTAAATCTTAAACAACGTTATCACATCGGAATAAAGAACATCTATCATCAACACCAATCCCGAACAAATTGGATTAGTAACCTTGCACCATAGCCNGACCCNCCTTTGGAAATATATGAAGAGCCCTTGATATCAAAGGCAGTACCNCCAATATCAATATGAATCCATGGATAATCTTCAGNGAATTTNTTTAGAAATATACCGCCAGCAATAGCACCCGCTGTTCCNTCACCTGTATTTTTTATGTCCGCCACTTCGCTCTTAAGAGCTTCCTCATAATCATCCCAAAGTGGTAACTGCCAGACACGCTCATGCGTTTTTTCAGCGGCCAAAATGAGCTGGTCCACTAGTTTCTGATTTGTTCCCATTACACCTGCAGCGTATCGACCGAGCGAAGTTACAACCGCACCTGTCAACGTGGCGAGATCTATTACAGCTTTAGGGTTAAAGTTATTGGCGTATCCAAGTGCGTCAGCAAGTACTAGGCGCCCTTCAGCATCAGTATTCAGTATCTCGATCGTTTTCCCTCCATACGANGTAACGACATCACCTGGACGCTGCGCTGTCCCACTTGGCATATTCTCNCTGGCCGCAATAAGACCNACAACATGCAAGTCTGGTTTGAATCCCCCAATTGCTTGCATGGCACCTAGCACAGCTGCTGCGCCCGCCATATCATCCTTCATAGTTTCCATACCACCGCTACTTTTCAGAGATAAACCTCCACTGTCAAATGTAATACCTTTGCCCACTAAAACAAGGGTATCTTTTTTATCGGCTTCTTCAAAACCATATTCAAGGATTACAAACCTTGGCTCTTCAAGGCTTCCCTGTGAGACACCAAGCATAGCACCGAACTTTTCTTCCTGCAATTTCGCCAAGTTGAAAATCTCACACTTTAGATCCTTCTCCTTGGCAACGGATTGAGCCTTTTCTGCCAAAATAGCGGGAGTAAGATAATTCGCTGGTTGGTTAATTAAATCACGGGCTAAGATTGTTCCATCCGTGATGATAGTTGCCAGTTCAATGCTTTGCTCTATTGCTGGCATCCCGGATTCATCAGCTAATAGGAACGTTAGCTCCTCTAATTCTTTTTTTTCATCAAGACCTTCGGTTTTGTGNTGATCAAATGTATACAACCCCAACTTTGCACCTTCAACCATGGCTTCAACATGAAGTCCAGAGATATCATCAGGAATTGGTANGGTTATCCTTTTCACACCCAAGTCTCTAAGACTTTGCATATGCTTCGCTGAAACCTGTCGGATACTTTCTTGGTCAAACTCTTCGATTTTCCCATATCCGATAAGAGAAATCCTAGGAGAAGAAACCTTACCATCAGTATATAGAGTTGCTACTTGTTTTAGCTTGCCTTCAAAATCACCTAACTCCATTAAATTTCTGATAGCACCACCAAGAGCGTGATCAACAGATTCAGTCAGAGGGGTGAGACTATTCTCCCCCTCGTAGATACCAAAAGCAACAGCATCGGTTTCTTCTTGCCGAAAATCTCCAACTTTTACGTTAATTTTCAAATTCTCTCCCTCATCAACTAAATAAACAACTTAAGCTTGCAACAAATTAACTTTCTTGTTCAAACTTTTCCTCTTTTCCTTAAAGGTTCACCTGCTTTCCCATTATGAAAGATTCGCTCGCAGCCAGTGTAAGTTGCAGCGTTTTCAACGCATCACTGTATGGTGAACGAATCTTTGAGCCATTTTTGCTTTTCACTGCATCGATGAAGACCCTATCTTCGTATTGATAACCGTTTACTTCATTCCCAAATGTCTCTGTTTCACCCTCACGGTTAATTTGTATCGACCCACTACTGACGTCAACAACAAGACCATTGGAAAAAATCTCCAGTTTTACGCGACCAAAACCTTTGAGCATACATGCTGAAGTGATATTAGCAATGGTACCACTAGCAAATTGAATGTTAATAGTGCTCATATCATCAATATTATAGTTAGGAATGTCACTCATTGACCCATCTACAGCAAAACCGTGAACGGCAACCACATCGTCTCCAACGAGGTAACGACAGAGATCGAAGATATGGGTTGTTTGTTCAACGTGTTGCCCCCCAGAACCTTCACGAGTCCGCCACCAGCCGACACCTGGCATACCTCCCATCCAGTAACCTATCGCGCAGACAATCTGAACACCATCCAGAGCTTCAATTGCTTTGTCAACATTATTCTGATAACGCCAATGGTAACCGACACTACTGATCAAATTGCCATTTTCGATAGCCTCACTTACTTGGTATGCAGTTTCCATTGTCGTTGCTATCGGTTTCTCAACAAAAATTGGAATTCCTCTTTCTATCGCCATTAACTCGGACTGTCCATGCGCAAACGGTGGTGTACAGATGTAAACAGCATCGAGTTTTTCTTTCTCATACATCTCTGTAAAATCAGTATAAGCATTCCCTCCGAATTCTTGGCACCTTTGTCTAGCACGATCTTCAGAAATGTCACAGAATGCCGAAAATTCAACATCTTCAAACTCGTTTAGATTATTAAAGTGTCCACCTGCCATAGCGCCGGCACCGATAGCACCGACCTTTACTTTCATAATTTATTCTCCAGTTTGTAAAAAAAAAGCATCGTATCACCATAACATTTTTGATTATATGGCCGTAAATCCCCAACTCCCAATTGAAGGACCTCGACTATTTTCTTATTGGTTTGACTACACTCCACACAGATCAGCCCGGACCTGTTGAGCAACTGATTTTCAGAAATTAGCCGAAGGCTTCCTTCATATATCCTGGAATCATAAGGCGGATCAAAATAAATCAAATCATACGATTCCGATTTGTTACCAAGTACTTTGATCGCTTTTTGGACCGAGGATTTTCTTAATTGTATCTGATGAATCTTTGTGTCCAAACCACACAGATGCAAATTGCAGCGTATTAATTGAATAGCATCGGAATGCCGATCGACAAAAGTTACCGACTCTGCACCACGGCTGATAGCTTCAAGACCAATGCTACCCGAACCAGCACATAAGTCTAAGAATTTTGCATTAGTGATCTGATTCTGCAGAATACGAAAAACAGATTCTTTAACACGATCAATTGTTGGTCGAATTGCACTAGTCTTTGGTGTTTTTAGGCGTCGTCCCTTGAACTTACCAGCAATAATCCTCATCAATTTCGATTATACTACAGTGTTTTTTTGCTGGTCAACTATTTTGGCGAGTTTGCTAAGATGTATNCNTGAAANCTGTCAATTCAATTTNNCAATTATNAAGTTCGGTACTCTGCNTTTATCTTGATATAATCGTATGAATAGTCACACGTCCAAAATGTTACNCNAGTATGACCGGAATGGAGATCGATAGTAATATTAGCAGTATCCTTATTTAGCTGTTCTGTAGCTTTCTGTTCATCGAATCCGGCATCAACCCCATTTTTCACGATCTGNCAGTCACCAATCCATACTTCTATATTTGACTGATCAAACTCCGCCCCTGACTTGCCAATTGCCATCATAATTCGTCCCCAGTTAGCATCGTTGGCAAAAACTGCCGTTTTGACAAGAGGCGATTCCGCGACTGCGCGCGCTGCGAGTGTTCCATCATTTTCGTTTCTAGCATTATTGATGACAATCTCCAGCAATTTTGTNGCACCNTCACCATCACGAGCGATCATCTTTGCCAATTCGATACAGACAAAATCAAGAGCATTTTGAAACTCTTGATGGTGTGCTGTGATTTGAGGGTTTTCAGCAACACCATTGGCTAAAATCAATACAGTATCGTTTGTACTGGTATCCGAATCAACGGTTACCCGATTAAACGATTTCCTAGTCGCCGTTTGCAAAGTAGTTTGCAGGATTTCAGGAGAGATATTAACATCGGTAGTCAGAAAACTGAGCATGGTAGCCATATTAGGTGCGATCATCCCAGACCCTTTGGCCATGCCACCGATAATAATGGAATGTCCGTCGATTTTGGTTTCGACTGCGACTTCCTTCGGGACAATATCCGTTGTCATAATTGCTTGGGCAGCATCATGGCCGCCNTCTCCATCCAACATTTGAACAGCAAGATGAATTCCATTCTCAATTATATCCATTGGTAGCTGTTGACCGATGACACCCGTTGAGCAGACAAAGATAGAATTTGAATTAACTCCTAAAGTTTCACCAGCTAGTTTCGCTGTAGAGTAAGCATCTTCCAAACCCTGGTGACCAGTACATGCATTGGCATTCTTGCTGTTAATGACTATCGCATTTGCAACCTGATTTCTGATGTGATCTCGGCAAAGTGTCACTGGCGCTGCGCAAACACGATTTTGTGTAAAGACACCAGCTGCGGTTGCCTGCGAATCCGAGAGTATAATTGCAAAATCCTTCTGATGGCTATCTTTAAGTCCAGCGTGTACACCAGCTGCTTTAAAACCTGGTGCAGCCGTAACACCCCCATGAATTTGTTTCATATAAACCCTCAAATGACACAGATATATTGCGTTATTCTACCATAACTAATTTAAATTTATAGTGGAACTCGAACGGAGGAAAAGAATACTAAATTATAAAGAGAAGGAAAATGTTGAAAGGAAAGTGAGCCCATGTTTAAAAGTATCGCTATCTTCAAAAAGCATTTTCTGGTCAAGAGGTAGCATCAAGTTGAATTGNACAACGCATCCATTCCCAAACCCAACACTGGAGCCAAAGAGTAGCGAATTTGCTATCAAGCCTGTGTTGGGGTCCCTCTCTCCATCCCAATAGCCATAATATTGATATGAGCCAGCGTAATGTGTATTTAATGCCAATGAATTTGAGATGCGATATCGAACACCACAGTTATAGTTAAGTTCAGTTGGTGCACGATAGGCATTTCCATTTTCGTAGAATGGAAGACGCCCCGTAAAAGAACCNTGTAAAGTAAAATTATTAAGAAATTTTATACTATGTTGCAACTTCATTATTGGTACGAACGTACCCGTGCCAAACTGAATATGAAGGTGCTTTTCACCTGCATCACCAAGTCTATATGGATCCTCTTCTATCTTGCCAATTGGCAGACTCACACCTAGGGAAAAAACCGATNTCCCTCCCAAACGAAGAAAGTTATCTAGATAGGAATCAACACTAAACTCGAAGTCACTTAATCCCGTATATGTCTCAGTTCGATGATGTATGTCNCGGTTTGCTAAAATGGCGTCTCGATCTTCTGGCGATTGATTTCCTTCCAGAAAATCAATCGTTGCTTCTTGATTCTTAATATCGTATGATAGATCCAATGAAANGGCCAAAGTGTCCCACATGAAATACCTGGTTCCAAGCTGGATTCGGGTAAAATCGAGAGATACTTCGTGCCTGTGCTGGGGAACATGCCTAATTTCACCATTTGGTCCTAGGCCTCGATCTTCGAAGTGNCCTCCTTGAGAATCCAAACTTCTTAAAACGTTCAGGGAAAAATTCAGACGTTCAATTTTTGAGGCCAAACTGACCTCACCCGTCTCCACGCGTGGAAAGACGGGATTGCTTCAAGCACCTCAGCTATCTTGTGCCTTAACAAAAACTTGGCAAAACCAAAGAACAACTATAAACAGGAGAGTAAAAGTGTTTTTCATTAATGATCGTTTCCTTTCTCATAACATGGTTGATAATTAAGGTTACAAACTTGCATTTCGCATTCTTTTTCATTTGGAATTGGCCATTCCTCCCCAAATGGGTTTCCAGCGAATATTGAAATTGCTAAANCGAATNAAAAAGCTAAAGAAAATGTGAATTTTGATTCTTTCTCTGTTTCATTGTTACTAATTAAGGTTTCAATTCTATCAGTCAAGTCACCTTGATTGATAGCAACGAAAATGGTTTTTTGGACTTGGTTTCTTACCCGAAAAAGTTTTATTAAAGCCTTCGAAAGTTCTAGTGGNGAGCTCCCACAGAGTATAGCAAATCGGTCCGCTGCTTTTTCACTTGATACCTGAAAGTTTCTTTTGAGATTTCGAAAAACAGGCAAAAAAAACATAGAATCGCTTAAAAAATTAATTATCAAATTCCGTAGAGTATCAAACTGACGACAATGGTACACCTCATGCCTAAGAACAGCCTNAATTTCTTCTACCGTCATGAGCTGAATCAATCCAGTTGACAGATAAATCTTGGGGAGAAAAACTCCAGCGGAGAACGCCCAGCAGATAGTATCATTTTGAAAAACATGGATTCGGTTGGTTGGAAAATTAATTGAAAAACAAATAGGTAGCGAGTCCATAATTGAAAGTTGATTCAAAAACTTCTGCGCTTTGTAGAGATGTGCTATTATTCNAATAGAAGCAAAAATGATTCCAGCAACCACANCCGCAATGCTCATNCAGATTGGAATTTTATATGCTGAGAAATTACAAANNTGAAAGCAAATAATCGAATCACCACACGAATGTAGTGCTTTGGTGGTTANCACAGTTAACTGCAACAGTCCAGCGAACAATATGCAGATTAGAACGCCTCCAAAAAAATTGGCATCANTTTTTCTTTTATGGTGAATAANGCTATTTCTCATCCGAATCCTTTTCCTTCAGCTGGCGGCGTTTTTGCNCAATAACACANTNAAGTTCATCAATCAATTCTGGATCATCTTGGCTAAGAAGATTCACAATAGCCGAAATCGCATTCGAATGNGAAATAGACAACGCACTTTTAATNGCCTGTTGACAANCAAGAAGCTCGAACTCTTCACGACTAAGAGCAGCAGAAAAATGAAAAACTCCTGCTTTTTTNTTCTTGCTTAACAGCCCCTTCTTAACCATACGGTTCAATACAGTCAAAATGGTATGATAAGCATTTTGGCGNTGGAGGGAAACCGCATCGAAGACTTGCCGNCCAGTAGCTTCACCNCTATNCCANAGATAGTTTAGTAAATCTTGCTCTAGGTGACCAAGTACTTGATGGAGCCCTTTATTCCGTGTTGTGAATTTGTTGAT
The DNA here is from genome assembly GCA_002729415.1 of Candidatus Poribacteria bacterium. GTDB lineage: Bacteria > Poribacteria > WGA-4E > WGA-4E > UBA9662 > UBA9662. The sequence continues at coordinate 12,602 of PBXZ01000164.1, forward strand.
CAATGCTACTTTACCTCGAATTGAGCACTTATGAATCGGTCTATTTCCCATTAAGCTTGCTTAAAACGCGCTTTTCACCTCTTGGTGATTAGCTTTGTCCGCCCATGGTGCAACGATTTGTTTTTCTGTATCAATCAAAAATATTGTTGGAACCACTTTTAATTGGTTCTCTTCTAAAATAGATCCCATAGACAATAATATTTTACAGCATGTAAAATGTCAAGTGAAATTTGGCGATGTCCTTGATGAAAGCCCTTAAGATGTGCGGTTGATCGTCGTTAAAACTATTTGCTGAATATATCGTCAGATGTCGAGCAAAATTCAAATAATTGGCGAACTCGATAAAACTCGAGGTATACTTAAGTTTAGTTGGAATAGAAGTCATTATCAATTTACGATTGTGCTGAAAACAAATAAAAGGTTCCATAACCATAAATCCGTTCCCTAATTGCTAAAGAATATCGAGCCAAGATCAAGATAATGAATATTAAATTGGTTACTATCACGTTGCTGACATTATTCGCCCTTTTTGCTTTGATACAAATACAATCAACTGCAAGTCTTAATCCAGTTCTCTACTCGATGGCAATCTCAGTCCGAAACCTAGTCAAGTCNGTATTCCAACCTCAGAAGGAACCTGAGAATCAAATTGTCACCAAGAATCAACGTCAATTCCTAAACCCGACTAACGAAACTAAGATTGCTCCTTCCATAATATCAGAGACCAAATACAAGCAACAATCAGATCAGACACGTGAACCTGCCCCTAGCAGCACAGACATCAATCCTGANCTTTCATTTAATACGTTCGAGCCTGAATCGGCACATCCTACAATATCAAATGAAAACGAAGAAATTTTCAAGTTTCTAAGTAGCATCATTGGATCAGAAGATCCAGTGACCGATCTGTTTCCAGAAACTGAATGGTATGACGCTGAATTTGATTTTGATAATGTCTCTTCCAACGAGCTTTGGCAAGCAGATTGGAAGAGGGGAAATGTACCAGTTCATGAGGACCTCGAACGAAATCAAGTTGAGCGATTGCTTGAAGAATTTCGACCAGAATTTTCTAATCACTCAGGAACTGACCAAATAGATACTTTAGATCAGAATTAAAACATGAAGCAAATTCTGACTATTGCGGGATCTGACTCCGGTGGTGGAGCGGGGATTCAGGCGGATATCAAATCGATCCATGCTAACGGGGGATTTGCGATGTCCGTAATCACCTCTGTAACCGCACAAAACACATGTGAAGTGACCAGTGCTTTTGATCTGCCAATCGAGATAATTGAGGCACAAATTGATGCGGTCTTTTCGGATTTCGAGGTTTCAGCGGTAAAAACCGGCATGTTATCAAGCGCTAAAATTGTGCAGGTTGTTGCCAAGAAATTACATCAGTATTCTCCCACCAAAATAGTTGTTGATCCAGTGATGGTTTCGAAAAGTGGGTTTCCGCTTTTGCAGGAATCTGCAATCGAGACAATCATTTCCAATCTTATTCCATTAGCGACAGTTTTAACTCCCAATGTNCATGAAGCCCAACTTCTTTCNGGCATGAAAATTCAGAATGTGAAGGAGGCGAAAGTTGCGGCGGAAAAAATCCATCAACTTGGTTGNCACNGCGTTTTAGTAAAAGGTGGCCACATGGAAGATGAAACGTCAATTGATGTATTGTTCTCAGAAAACAAGTTTCAGTTTTTCGAGTCAGAACGGATAAATACTAAGAACACACATGGCACGGGCTGTACTTACTCCGCAGCAATTGCAACACAACTTGGTTTGGGTAAAGATCTTTTCTCTAGCATTGAATCAGCCAAAGATTATATTACGAATGCAATTCGTCATTCCCTCGCGATAGGCCACGGTCATGGCCCAACAAACCATTTCTACTTTCTATAGACGAATGGTTACGATGCGTTTGACTGCTTTTCGTTTATTAATTCTCGTTGGAGATTCTTTAATTTTTCACTTAGGATAACAGGATAAGTGGCAGGTTGATACAAGGTTTTATGTTTATTCGGTAAGTGAGAGAGGTTACTTTGAGTTTGAATCTGAATCTCTTGCAAAGTGGGGAAATCGTAAACAAGTTTTCCCTTTTCGACAATTGGAATTAGTAGGCCGNCCTGATCAACCTCATTCCATAAACAGATTTTATCCTTAATGTAATATTGATCTGGGTCAGTGAACCGTTGAATCTGCTTCTTGGCAGGTAAGGTTGATTTTGCCATATCGTTGCTCATTTTCAAGGTAAATATGGTTTTATCNCCTTCAATTTTTTCGACGTGTTTATACACACCAGGCAATGCNGAGACTCCACTGTTGCCAGAAATTGGATCTAATGTCGCACCAGTAGCNAAACGCGTCCCAATNCCAAATCCGTCTATGGGAGCACCCGATTTTAATAAGCGATCNATTTCAAATTCATCCAGNTCATTGCTAGCAAAAATTTTGGNCTCCTCCAGNTCACCATCGTCTAGAANGNNCCTCACCTGCTTACTAAGTTCTAGCAAATTCCCGCTATCCAANCGAACNCCTATTAACTTTTGCCCGTTGGCTTTCATTTCCTGACCAACAGTTACAGCATGTTTGGCNCCCTGAANCGTATCATACGTGTCGATTAAAAGTATGGTATTATGAGGNAAGGACATTGCATAATCGCGNAAAGCCTCGAGTTCGGAAAATCGATCCTGAATAAANTTGTGTGCGAGTGTTCCAACGTAAGGGATACCAAAGTATCGACTTGCAATCACTAGAGAAGTAGCTGATATTCCCCCAATGAAACTTGCCCTTGCGGATAAGACCGCGGCATCACGCCCGTGAGCACGCCTAGCACCAAAGTCAAAACAAGTGCGGCCTCCTGAGACATTTACGATACGGGACGCTTTCGTAGCTATTAGCGTTTGAAAATTCATTACACTCAACAAATAAGTTTCGAAAATTTGTATATCAATTGAGTTCCCAGTAATGTTAATGATAGGTTCGTTTGGCAAAACAATAGTTCCCTCCGGAACAG
>PBXZ01000165.1:0-18863 GCA_002729415.1 Candidatus Poribacteria bacterium
ATCCGGCTATCCTGGAGGAACTTGAAGAATATGTTGAACGGCGCAAGCGTGAACTTATCGGTGCTGATGCGGTACTGCGATAACATCCCTTTAAACGCTGAGTGACGTATTAAGCCATGATCAATCGCCTGATAGACTTTAAGCAACTCTGTCTGGATGGGACATGGCTGACATAAATCTACTGCCTCAGGATGACGCCACGAACGGCTGGAACAATATCCTGCCGACGCGGATTCCGAACCTGCCGTTAACAGACGCCGTAAGTGCTGACTGGGTGGTCATCGGTGCCGGGTTTGCGGGCTTGGCTGCGGCACGACGCCTTGCAGAGAACCGACCGGAAGATCACATCATATTGTTGGAGGCACAGGAGCTTTCCGGCGCAGCCTCGGGTCGCAACGCCGGCTTTGCAATTGACCTTCCCCACGGTCGCCAACTTCAAGACGAACTATCCGTGATGCCAAGACATACGCGGCTTGGTCGAGGTGGGATGGATTATCTCCAGGAACAAGTCGATGCCCACCACATCGAGTGTAACTGGAGCCCCAGAGGGCAATACCACGGCGCGGTATCTGCACACGCCTTTAGCACCGAAATAGAATCGTTTGCGAGGATACTTGAACAACTCGGCGAGCCTTACCGACTGCTCGATCGTCAGCAATTGGCGGCTGAAATTGGCACAAGTTACTACCATGGCGCACTTTATGCCCCAGGGGCAATTCTGATGAATCCAGCTGCACTGGTTCGTGGGCTCGGTGACAGCCTGCCCGAAAACGTCACAGTTTATGAAAACTCACCCGTGATACAAGCCGATTATGGTGGGACGATTACGCTGACGACGAACACTGGGTCTGTGCAAGCACGACAGCTCATACTGGGCACGGGAATCTACACGGAAGACTTTGGGTTTTACAAAAGATCGTTAATTCCGATCGCTCTATCAGCAAGTCTATCTCGGTCGCTTACGATTGACGAACAAAAAGCTCTGGGTGGTCAAGAAGACTGGGGGCTCACGCCGGTGGGTATGCCGGGCGTAACGATGCGTTACACGCAAGACCATCGTATCTTGATTCGTCAGCAAGTGGAGTACGGTCCAGGCTGTCGCCGCAACGATGCCTACCGGAAACGTCTTCGTGTGGTCCACCAGGACCGCTTCAACGCACGTTTTCCGATGCTGCCTGAGGTCACGATGGAACACACCTGGACGGGATTCGTATGCGTCGCCCAGAACCAGGGCCATGGGTTCGGAAAAGTCTCAGACAATGTTCACAGTGCCATCTGCCAAAACGGGATTGGGGTTTCCAAGGGAACAATCAGCGGACTGCTGGCAGCGGACCTCGCCTGTGGACGAGATAATCCTCTGATCGCGGACCTACAAAGTCTGGGCACACCAAACCGGCTACCGCCACAACCATTTCTCGACGTCGGTGTACGCGCAAATTTTGCCTGGCGGCACTGGATGGGACGAGCAGAAAAGTAATAGAAATATGTTCCAGCTCAAACACGAAAGCCCTTAGTTCTCGGCGACGAGAACGGGTTTACTATCTACCGATCACTATCAATTTTGTTTCAAGCCAACAATTTCTCTTCAAATGGATAGGTACTCAACGGTATCGCACCGTCTTTAGTCACTAGGACCTGATCTTCGAGTTTTACCCCATACGGAGCGCCGCCCTTTCCAGCATAGCATTCGAGACAGAAAACCATATTCTCCTGAATTTTTCGGTCTAAATAAGAACTGGGTTCTCCCTTGCGGTCATCATCTGGATAAGGTATCCCTGGACCTTCATCTTCCAAACCCGCCTGATGGGCCATCGCCCCATACCGGCCATTTTTGTATTCCGCTGGTAGCTTCGGTGCCGAGTGCCCGAATTCTTCAAATGTCATCCCGGGTTTCATCAACTCACGCATACCGTTGACACAATCATACGCAATTCGATAGGCCTCTTTTTGGCCGTCCGTTGCCACATCACCGCACAAGAATGTACGCGAAATATCGACAACATAACCTTCGTATACGTTTGAGTCTGTGTCGATACCCACCAGGTCTCCCGGTTGAACCACCTTGTCATGCGCCTCCGACATCCATGGATTTGTATTGGTGCCGGATGCGACCAAACGGGTGAACATGAACTCCCCATGGTGATCGAACAGGGCCTTGTTCAAAATGCCCAGCAATTCATACTCTCGGATCCCGGGCCGGATTGCCGCCTCAAAATCAGCCAGCATTGCATCACCCGCTGCGCCATTTAAAATCATCAGTTGAACTTCCTCGGGCGTTTTGACTTCACGCGCATCGACCGTCGCTGGACTCGGATCGGTGACCTTGATACCGGCATTCTGCAGTGCCATAAATCCAAATCCATCCAGTTTATCCACAGCCAATGGCTCTCCGGCGTATCCGAGTTCAACCATCACCGATTTGATCTGATCTGCCCACTTATTCGCGGCTACTAATCCTTCTGTAGCCTGATACTGCCACGATGGCGCCGGGCGAACATCGTCCATGATTTTCTCGGAGACGTGCATTGAGTTCATGTATTCGAACAGTACCGGCGTACCATCGGCCGGCACAACGGCAAAACGCGCGAGTGTCGTCGCCGTCCACACGCCCATAACTTCTGTTCCCGTGGCATAGCGGATATTGCCTGGATTGTAGAAAAGACAGACCGGGATCCCATGGTGCTTCATCGTTTGCTGCAGACGAGCGAGACGCCCCGTGCGCAGAGCCAAAAAATCGATCTCACTCAGATTGGGGACCCGTAACATCTGGATATGCGGGTTTGGATCTCTATAGTGATTGCCGCCAACGTCCATCGATGATTCTCCTTTGAATTACGTGTCAGTAATTTTCAGATACACAACAAGCTATTTAGCCTCGCCCGTATGACCAAGTGCTCTAGCTTATATTCAGTCGACATAACCTTATTGTGGAACTTTATTTTTGTTAGCTCGTGGGCACATGCGTTGGAAGCGCGTCACGCAATGGGCGAATGTATTCGATCTCGAATCCGCAGCAACCACCAATAATTTGCGCACCTTGATCCACCCACGTCCGGGTGATATCCACGTATGCTTCTGGTCCAACCTCGGTATCGGTTGCTGAGTCACGATAAGTCGCCACATAGTCGCTGCGGTCTGCATCCGGATAGAGACCAATTGGNCCCTTCCAGTGNTTTTGCATCACTGGCAAGGCGNCTGAAGTTGCGGCCACGTTTGAATGGAATATCGTCACCACATCTGGTCCCAACGCCAATAAATCATCAATGGAAGACTCAAAATCATCCTCCGAGCGATAACCGACTTTCAACTGATCGTTGTCATCCAANCGGCACTTGAACCCAGCCCAAACAGGCAGTCCAGTAGAGACACAGGCTTCAATCACCCAGTGTCGCTGTTCTGTACTGCCTGTCGCTTCGGCGAGTAACAGGTCGACGCCAGCTTCGGCGAGTATTTCTGCTTGCTCCCACAAGTTAGCTTTAGCCTGGGCATTGGAAGTCTCGGATCTACCCTGTAAAAACGTCCCACTTCTTCGGACAAACTGTTTCCACTCTGGCTCCGCACCTGCAATCAGTCCAAAATTAGAGACAGAGCCCGCGACATAAATTGATCTTTCATCGGCACAAGCATTCCGAGCATCCTGAGCCAGCATGACAGCCCGTAGGTTCAACTCCTCGACTCTATCGCTTAAACCAAGAGGCTCCAGATTGTGCCGCCCTGCGGAATAGGTATTAGTCGTGATGACGTCGACACCAGCCTTAATGTAATTCTCGTGCAGGCGCCGCACGGTAAAAGGATGCGTATCCAGCGCGGCAGCTGCCCANGCCTGNTTGTTCATGGGCGCCCGCATGTGCTGGAGCTGCGTACCAATNGCACCATCNAGTAGAATGATTTCACGANCATCAAGTCGAGCCNTCANTTGCTTGTAGTCAGTCATCGAGAATTTTTCCCCTTTTTATCTNTCTNGCAGNCTTTCANTATATTTGAGTATCACCATGAGCACAGCAGTATATTCTGGCGAGCTATAGCGGCACCTGANATGCCCGGTTTAACAGCACCATCTACATCGACTATCGANNCCGCCTNANACNANGGCAAANAAATACGGGGCCCGAAGNCCCCGTANATCGTAGANCCTCATAAGGATCTTGTCTTTTACGANANNACTTAGCTNTTCAATGCAAGNTCNTGNGAAAAGATATATTGGGTTGGATGCATGTTGAAACCCANNACNTTTTTGCTCCAGGGGGTGAANCGNCCCANCCAAATNGGCTGCACNANCGGACCACGTTCCTGCATGATGGTCTCNAGCTTTCCAATCAGTTTTGAGCGCTCGCGGGCATCGGCTATCCCTTCTGCCTGCGTTANTGTTGAATCAAACTCGGCATCGCTGAANTGNGACTCGTTCCANGGCACACCACTACGATANGCAAGACCCAAAACCATNAANCCCAGNGGTCGGTGNGCCCANGANGTAAATCCCAATNGGGCCTTATCCCAGATACCCCANAATTCNGACGANGGCAGGAGGTCGATCTCCGCTTTNATACCCGCTTCCTTCATCTGNTCAACCATGACCTCGACNGCTGCNAANTCCCAGGGCGGATCTTTCTTACAGGCTATTCCACCGATTTCGACACCGTCGGGGTAACCTGCTTCAGCCAGTAACGCCTTGGAAGCTGCAACATCTCGTGCCATAAAGGGCAGTTCGTGGTAGTCGGGATGAATTGGACAGACATGGTGATGTTCGCCTGCCGCACCCACACCCCGATGCGCTACTGCCAAGGCCTGATTTGTATCAACCGCCAGACGCATGGCTTTGCGAACCCGCGGATCATTGAATGGTGCTACATCGCACTGACCTCGCAATACACCAGTACCCGCCGTAGAGGCTGACATTAAGGTGTAGTCCGCCAATGTCGCATAGGCATCTTTCTGCCCAACGGCTGCGTTATAGGCTCCATCGACCTGACCGGACGCAAACGCTGCAAGCTGGGCTGATGCATCATCACCCAAGTCAATCCACTCAATCGAATCAAGGTGGGGACCGCCGTTCCAGTGCTCTTCTCCCTTCCGGGCCTTGAGTACAGCCTTTTCACCCAGTTTAAATTCGACCAAATCGAACACACTGGTCCCATTGGATCCCACGCCAAACTTGCCACCTTCGTCGGGATCGATAATCGCCATTGGATAGTGGAACAGATGCTCAGGAATCGCAACGTTAGCGGTCTTAAGGTTCATCCTGACCGTATGGTCATCCACTTTTTCGATCGCATTGGCATCCCACAGGTTCTCGCCGGCGTCATCCATCATGTAGCCCTTCATCAAACCCAAAACAGAGGAGCCCGTCGCCGGGTCCAGGCAGCGTTTGATGTTCCAGATCACGTCATCAGCGGTAAAGTCACGTCCGCTATGCCACTTCCACTTTCTAAGATTCAACGTCCAACTCCGGATATCGTCACTGACGTCCCAGCTTTCGACCAGCGCCGGATGGGTGACGTTCTGATAATCCGTGTAGGTCAGATATTCGTTCGATCCTCGAAAGATATTTGACTCTGACAACCAGGAAAACGTNTGTGGGCTGTGTATTTCNTGCACCCGCATNGAAATACGNAGGGTGCCNCCCTTCGGCATNNTTCCNGCCTGCGCGGTCGGCATCAANAATGNCTCNCCANTGTTNACNGTATTNGCCAATTTATAGGCNGCNGTNGTGGANACNCCNAGCAGGGTTGCNTAGCGNAGAAAATCACGTCGNGTGATACGACCTTCCTGCAAGTCNTCCTTTAACCCCGGCATCGCNGCATGTTCAACCGGATCNCTTCTTTTCTTAATCATCNTCNTCCTCCNNCNAANTTATTTANATTGAANNACAAAANTTANNCAAAACCAATTACCACCGATCGTTANCTNATTAGCTNTNNAGTAGCNATTTNACTCNCCANNAGGCNCAAATTACCTTANTNCCATCNAATCATCAAGNNATCNGGNTGGANACGTGNANGCCNGNCCCTACCATAGGNACNNNNTCGTCANNACTNACNTCCATCTAGCGGNTTTTNACGATATTTTTGTTGGATACCNNCCAGACTATNGGAANTTNTTTTACGAATTTGGGCTACACTNCTGATGCANACTTACCATCGANCCAGTTTTAATNATTNTCGCCNTCAGGCCTCTCAAAGGAGAAGATAGCTTGCTGTTCTTTATTCTTAAACGCGTCGGAATGATGGTGCTGACCATGCTGGTCACATCGATNGTNNTNTTCCTNGTNCTTGAGATNAANATTGANAGCCTNGCCGTAAAAGTACTCGGGCAATTNTCTACNGANGAGCAACGACTNCTGTGGTTNGAAAANAANGGCTATTTTCGGCCGGTATACATACGTTACTTTGAATGGCTNGCGAGAATNCTGCAGGGCGACTTCGGNCGNTCTGTNGTNTTNCAGGAAGAAGTGTCCGTNCTNNTGTGGCCNCGANTNGCNCGNACNGNANTACTNGCNGGGCTGGTNCTTGCNATTGCNATCCCNATNTCNATNATTNTTGGNATNCTCGCTGGNATGAAAGAAGGNTCNNNACANGACCGNTCTGTNTCNGTGTTCTGCATCATCACCACNTCGGTACCCGAGTTTTGCAGTGCCACACTGATNTCCTGGGTCTTNGTATTTAGCTTGAAGTGGCTGCCCGGCACCTCCAGNATGATCTCGGGCTTTAGTTGGANAGAAATGATATTGCCGGTACTNGTNCTGGTGATNTANGATTTTGGTTANATCGCACGTATGACNCGNGCCTCCATGGCNGAGGTGATGCAANCNCANTACATCCGTACNGCACACCTTAAAGGGCTACCATTNCATAAAGTGGTTCTGCAACATGGACTGCGCAATGCGCTCATTGCACCGTTCACTGTGATNATGCTGCANATNCCNTGGCTNCTGTCNGGNGTNATCGTNACNGAATACTTTTTNGCCTANAANGGNATTGGCACATTACTGCTCGACGCGAGNCTGCGTCACGATGTCTTCCTGATTGAGGCTATNACACTGGTTGCNGTGTTTGTGGCAGTCACAACNCAGGCCCTGTCGGACATTGGTTACATGTACNTAAATCCAAAAATNCGGTTCAGNTGATGATCNGCGTCAAACCCAAGATTCTAAACCGGGGCTTTTTAGCCACTTTAATTAACCTNCGGGAAAGTCCAGTCGGACTGATCGGCGCAGCGATCGTGCTGTTCTGGGTCGTGATGGCGGTATTCGCGCCCCTAATCGCACCTTATGACCCANTGGCTATCCAGACGCCATTCGCAAAACCCGGCACTNCAGCCCCTGACGGCGGTTTGTTTCTGCTTGGCACAGATCAGAAAGGCCGAGATGTCCTGTCACGCATCATCTGGGGATCGCGTACGGTACTAATCTACGCGCCACTCGCAACCTTCTGTGCTTACATCGTTGGAATTGCCATGGGTCTGGCGGCAGGCTACCGCCGTGGCTGGGTAGATATATTCCTCAGNCGTATGGGCGANATCATCCTGTCTTTTCCGGTACTGATTCTGTATATCATTGCCATNCAGCAATTTGGTCGTTCAAACCTCAACATNGTGATCGCCATTATCTTTGCCAGTNCNCCTGGCATCATGCGTATCGTCCGAGGNCTGACGCTGGAAATTCGGGAGCGCGAATATATNGCTGCTGCGCAGGTNCGTGGTGAACCCAACTGGTGGGTCATGATCGTCGAAATNCTCCCCAATGCGCGAGGGCCNCTGATAGTCGATTCTTGNNTNNGGNTNGGNTATGTCATCATCACCATCGGTATTCTNGGTTTTCTAGGACTAGGTTTACCGCCACCTGATCCGGAGTGGGGCGGCATGATCAACCAGGGCAGACAAGTGGCTTTAATGTTTCCCCACATGACGCTTTTCCCGGCCATCGCCCTGTCTACCCTAGTACTGGGTTTTAATCTCATGGCAGATGGCCTGCGAGAAACCAGCCTTAAAGACTGACACAAATTCTTATGTCATCATGACTTCAACCACACCCCTACTGGAAATTGAAGATCTGCACGTGTCTTACCTGACCCGGGCAGCAGAAGTTCCCGCAGTGATCGATTTCTCGCTAACCGTCAACGAAGGCGAAACGGTCGGTCTAGTAGGCGAATCGGGCTGCGGNAAATCAACCGTGGCCATGGCGATTATGAATTACATGGGCACCAATGGTCTGATCAAGAGCGGTTCGATTCGATTCCGGGGCCAGGACATCACGACTTTAGGTCCGGAACAAATGCGTGTCCTGCGCGGCAATGAGATCGCCATGATCTATCAGGAACCCATGGCGTCGCTGAATCCCGCAATGACCGTTGCACAGCAATTGATGGAAGTGCCCATCTTACATTTGGGCGCTTCAGAGCAGACAGCGCGGGCCAGCGCGGAAACGATTCTCTCAGATGTTCACATCCCTGACCCGGAAAGGATCATGGCATCCTATCCACACCAGATCTCCGGCGGCCAACAACAGCGCGTGGTCATCGCAATGGCACTACTGGCCAACCCGTCACTGCTGTTGCTGGACGAGCCGACTACCGCGTTGGATGTNACGGTAGAAGCCGGCATCGTCAAANTGGTCCGGGAAATTGCCAGCAAGTACGAGATGACACAGGTCTATATCTCACACAACCTGGGATTGATCCTACAAACCTGTAGTCGCGTGTGTGTGATGTACTCCGGTCAGGCAGTCGAGGAAGGTCCTGTTTCTGCACTTTTTGGCGCGCCGAAACACCCGTACACCCACGGCCTTTTTAACTGTATACCGCTGCCCAAAACAGATAAGCGCAATGCACCTCTGGTTCCCATACCTGGTCAGTTGCCCCTGCCCCACGAACGTCCCACCGGATGCACCTACGGACCGCGTTGCCAGGCATTTGAAGCTAAGATCTGTGATCAGGGCACCGTGGCTTACGAACGTTTGGGCGAGTCGAATCAATACGTTCGGTGCGCACGTTGGTCGAAAATTAGCGCCAACGACCTGATTCCCAACCGTCAACCAGCAGAATCCGCAGCAATCGGAGATCTTGTAATCGAAGCAGACCAGCTTTCCAAGTATTACGTCGTCGAGGGGAAAGGGTTAAGCGGTGCAACGCTGCTGGGCAGGAAAGAAAAGGTCGAGCTCAAAGCCAATCAGGAACTAAATCTATCGGCACGACACGGTGAAACGCTCGCGATTGTTGGTGAGTCTGGCTGTGGAAAGTCGACTTTTGCCAAGGTACTGCTCGGACTCGAGACCTCGACCAGTGGAGAACTCACACATGACGGTCAGGAAGTGGGGAAAATCGGGGTCCAGAAACGCACCCAGGCACAACTCGCGGCCCTGCAGATCGTATTTCAAAACCCGGTGGACACACTTAATCCAAGTCATACGGTGGGCGCGCAGGTCGGTCGNGTCCTGCGTAAATTCGGTATCGCCCAAGGTAAAAAAGACACCCAAGAGAAATCCCTGGAACTGCTGGCCAAGGTCAAACTACCGGATGAATTTTTTTACCGCCTGCCTCGACAACTGTCCGGTGGGCAGAAGCAACGCATCGGGATTGCTCGGGCATTTGCAGGCCGTCCTACGGTGGTCGTCGCCGACGAGCCGGTATCGGCCCTTGACGTGTCAGTTCAGGCTGCCATCACTGAATTGCTGATGGAAATTCAGCGTGAATACGGTACCACACTTTTACTGATCAGCCATGACCTGTCCGTGGTGCGTTATCTATCAGACCGGGTTGTGGTGATGTATCTCGGGCGCATTGTCGAGTCCGGCTCGCGGGATCAGATTTTCGAGCCGCCGTATCATCCCTACACCGAAGCTTTGTTGGCCGCCGCACCGATTGCCGACCTTCGTGTCAAAAAGCGTGACATCATTCTTGAAGGCAACCTGCCCGACCCGATCAATCCGCCTAAGGGGTGTCCCTTCTCGACCCGCTGCCCCAGATACATCGGAGAGATCTGTGANACGACCCCGCCGCCGGAACACTCTGCAGCCGATGGACACCGTATCGCCTGTCATATACCGCTAGAAGAACTCAGTCAGGTGGATCCTGTCTTTGCCGTCCAGGAGAGTTAGCTACAACTCAGCCTACGGGGATTTTTACAAATTCTACGGATCGTCCAGGTTGACGCGTTTCAGTCGACCGTTTCTGGGGCCACCGACGGAAATTCATCGGTCTTTCGGGTTGACCCAGACATCTCCGGCGGCGACGTCGAATAGAACGTCACACACCTTTCATCGGCTTCGTAGATGAACGTTTCATCAACGGGTATCCATAATAGATCACCGGGACGAGCCCGCCAGCGTTGGTTACCCTGTCTGAGACTCATTGATCCGGATATCACATACAGGATCTCATCGTATCCCGTCACGGTATGCTCGACCGAACACTGCTCAAAGGCAGCAAAACCAGCACCCATGGATCGGCTGAATCCTGCATTGACCACCGGCACCGTCACAATTGGGTTTGACAAATTAAGATCCTGATCCTCTAACCGGAAAACTTTTATGCTGTTCATGGTTTGTTATCTCCTAGTCGGTGTTATCTAATCAACTCAANCTTCCTGACACGCAGGTCATTAAACCAAAAGACTTGAGTACTGTCTGGTCGTGGTTAAACTAACCGTTTGACGAGAACGTTGTAGCGCTTGCAACAAAAACAAGAATTGCATTTATGACAACAACTGCCGATGTGGGTGTCTGAAAGGCGTGCGTGGGGGTGGTCAAACAATATCCTTGGAGGGTGGATATGGATGTAGGAATAAGCCGCAAATTAACCCTTTCTATGATTTGTGTTGACCGTTAACGGGCTAACAAACAAAATTAACAAACTGTACCGAGAGAAGGGCATCCCGATGGACCATCTTTATCCGCATCTACTAACACCGCTAAAACTCCGGCATCGTGAGCTCTCGAGTCGAATCGTGTTCGGACCGCATACGGTCAACATGAGCCATGAAGGCTTGCCTGGGGACCGGCACTTCGGCTACTACCGAGAGCGAGCAAAGGGCGGTGCGGCGATGATTGTTGTCGAACCGGTGCCCGCGCACCGAACTGGTGTGCTCATCAGAGGAAATTTTCTCGCCGAAAGCGATGANGTGATCCCACACTTCCTACGAATCACCGACGAGTGCCATAANTATGGCACGACGATGATTCATCAGATTTACCATGTTGGAGGGCACGGTGATCAGGACAACTCGTGGGAACCCTACTGGTCNCCTTCGGGGGTGCCATCGATGCNCGACCCGTGGGGCAGTCACGCTATAAACGAAGATGAAATCGAGGAGCTCATTCAGGCGTTTACGAAAGCAGCGCTACGGGACCAAGCGGCGGGATTCGACGGGGTCGAAATCTTCGCCGCCTATAATTGCCTGATAGATCAGTTCTGGTCACCTATAACCAACAAGCGGACCGACCGGTGGGGTGGCACTTTAGAAAATCGAGCTAGATTCGCGGTAGAGGTTTTGAGTCGTATACGTGCGCAGGNAGGTGAAGATTTCATNATTGGACTGACTGTAACTGGTGCAGAACCAGTNCCCGGCGGGTTGACTATCGAGGATAAACAGGAAATCCTGCGTTATCTCGATGGGCAGGGTTTGATGGATTACNTATCTTGCAGTACCGGAAGCTATCTTAATGACTCCACCAAGATTGTGCCGAGCTTCCAATTTGGCATGAAGCTGGGAGTCGAGGATGCAGCCGCTTACAAACGCGTTCTGAAAAACGCGTTGGTCACGGCCGAGTCTCGTATNAAAACTCCACAAAACNGTGAGGAAGTGCTNGCNGCAGGTGGCGCGGATTTGGTCAGTATCGTGCGTGGTCAGATCGCNGATCCGTANTGGGCNAGCAAGGCGAGAAAGGGGCAAGCCGAGGACATACGCCCCTGCATCTCCTGCAATCAGGTTTGTNTCGGCCGNCGTTTNCGTGACTATTGGGTGAGTTGCCTCGTTAACCCATCGGTAGCCAGNGAGACGGAGTGGAATGGCGATGTACCACTACGTGCCGAATCTCCGCGCGAGATTCTGGTGGTCGGGGGTGGCCCGGCGGGTCTTGAGACCGCGCGGGTGGCTGCAGAAAGGGGTCACCGAGTTCGTCTGGTGGAACGTAGCGAAGAACTCGGTGGCCAATTCCGACTTGCATCGGGTCAACCAGAGCGGGGGGAGATTGGCGAGCTGTTGAGCTGGTATCAGGCCCAGCTCGAGAAGCTTCAGGTCACAATCGAGTTGCGCCGTGAACTGACTAAAGACGACGTGTTGGAAGCCGAAGCGGACACCGTTGTGGTATGCACCGGTTCGGAGCCATCACGTACCGGGTTTCAGAGAACTTTTCCGCAGTTGGAGAAGTTGCCCGGAGTGGACCAGGATAATGTCTGTACCGTCCATGATGTACTGGACGGAAGTGTCATACCTGGAACCAACGTGCTGCTGCTCGATGACATCGACGGCTGGTGGCCGGCTACTGGCACCGCTTTACATCTGGCCCAGCAGCGTCATCGTGTAACGATTGTCACGGCATCCGAGAAAGTGGCGGCAAAGCTCGACCTCAGTGCGACCGGCGATACGACTCGCAAAAGACTGGTCAGGCATGGCGTCGAAGTGCTACTCGCAACATCGCTCGAGTCTTGGAAAGGTGGAACCGCCACACTCGTGAATCTCTATACCGGCGACCGGGAATCCCGTGATTTCGACTGGCTTGTGCTTGCGACAACAAACACCTCTAACGACGAGCTTTACACTAGCCTGGCGAACGCGCAGATAGACATGCACATAATCGGCGACGCGGTGGCATCACGTACCGCGCACATGGCTATCTATGAGGGTCGCAAACTTGGATTGATGCTCTAAATCGAGGAACCTTTCGACACAATCACTGTGACCAAAATGTGATCGACAGGAGTCCACTCCAGTCCATTTGAGTCACAATCAGTCACATTCGCGCGGGATCGGAGTGCGTATGTGATTGATTAGAATAGGCCCAGCAATTGGACCACTGGACTCATAATCCATTGGTCGAAGATTCGAGTCCTTCCGGGCCCACCATCTTCACTTCTCTAACAAAAGTTCAGGATTTTTCAACGGCTCATCACCGTGAAAAAAGCTGTTGAGTACAAACCCGGAGTTACGCCCTGATGTTCCAAAACCCACTCGCTCGGCTTCGATTAACACGATCTGTTCTTCAGGGAGATGTGTGGCCAACTGCCTAGCTGCAGACAACCCAGTAACACCCGCTCCAAGGACAACATAGGGCACCCTAATTGTTCCTGAGAGCTGTCTTACAGGGGCAGGATTAGGTAGTACGTTATACCAACCATTTGTGGCCGCATTGTTTGGTAACTGCATTGAAACTATCACTCCTCTCAATTAATTTGGTCTTGAGTACGAAGATTAATTGTAGCCATATGAAAAACTCGTTTTTGGCCGAGGTTGGGGCACACCAGCAACCATAATTCGATCGACAAACTCATTGGCGAAGCAAACGAGTTCTTTAATTTTTGGAAGTAGTCCTCCTATCATCCTAGTCTTAGTGATTGCGACTTTAATTTTCCAAGGTTGTGCCCACCAGGCCCCCAAAGATTTTACAGTCGAGTACATCGGGGAAAGGAAGAATGGCATACCACATGGACAAGGAAGTTACACATGGGCTAATGGAGACCAGTACATTGGCAATTGGAAAGAAGGCAAAAGACATGGGCAAGGTACTTACACATGGGTCAATGGGGACGAATACACTGGGAAATGGGAAGAACACAAAATGCATGGCAGCGGCACCTTAACGGATCGATTTGGAGGCACACTGCGTGGGGAATGGAAAGACAACAAAATTTGGAGTGGTATCGACCGTACAGCAGACCACAAAGTTATCGGAACCTATGTACTAGGTAAATGGAAGAAGCAAAAACCTCACTCACCATCCGTATCGAAATCCAAAAACAAAACTTCTTGTAGTTCATCCAGAACTTGTTGGACAAAAAAATGTCTAACCCGTGCGATCATCTTGGGCGCGATGGGTCGTGATACGACTCTGTGGATGTACAAGTGCATGGCCTTAGGTGGCTATTCATGGCCTGCATCCGGCTCCAGGGTTTCCTGTACCGGACCTTACTGTCAAAACGAATCTGCTTGGGATTACCTACCAGGTAGCCGGCAATGGAGGTGTAGAGATACTGGCGGTGCTCGTGGTGGCGAGTTTGTGCCGAGCAGCGAATGTAGCTCGCAGCAACAAGTAGATAACTGGCCTTAATCTGACTTACCTATCTGCCCCAATCTCTCCACTCCAGTACTGTCCAAAATAGTTTTATCTAATTCGTACAAGTGATATACTAAATATAGAGGTAGATGCTGCAGATCGAACAACCCAATCGGGATTCTCTGTGGAATAACATCACCGCTCCTCGCGACTGAACAACCCGCTCTGGGACTCACCGCCAGGGTCCGAACTAGGTGAACGACATTCACCAGATTCCGGACCGCTATCGCGGATTTCCGAATCGTCAAGCTGCGCCTTAGTTGGCGTGAACTTTACGATGTATTGAACCGGAGTATTTAACGAAATGAGTATCTCTAATTGCGCCGCTACGCGGCTCTCCACCTATGCTGTTCCTGAAACTGGCTTCCTTCGACTCAAACAAATCATCGGTAACCCAAAAGCCAACCCTGCAATACCGGGCCTAATCCCTATTAGTGCCTCTGCTTGGTGGCAAGGGGTCAATTCGGGCCGATATCCACAAGCCGTCAAACTGTCTCCAGGCGTTACCGTCTGGCGTGCCGAGGATATCCACTCCCTCATCCGTAGCTACGACGCGTGAGGGTGAATCATGAAAACAAACGAACGTGGTGTGATGGCGCATCGGCGTCAAGTTGTCGTTGTCGGCTACGAACGAAAACACAACGGTCGGGATCCGCAGTGGGATCACTACGTACTGTACGCCCAAGAGATCGGCAATCGTGATCCCGAACTGAGATATTGGCTATCCAATGGCTATACGGTCTGCGAAGCGGTATCGGATAAAGCATTTCGTGAGGCTCGAAGAAAAGCCGCACAGCACTCGCGGGCGGGTTCCTTACAAGGCTTAGTAAGAACGACATCCGAATTTCGTCGGTGGCTCTCTCCCGCCTTTTACACAACTTTAGAAAATACCTGTAAAGGCTCAAAAAACAAGCTTAGAAAACAACGACTTACGGATCGCCAAAATGCAGTAGACCCCCTACCCAGTAGGGTAGTACCGGAACGGGGGTCTATGGCTGATTTTAGAGCGGCTTCTACGCCGAATTTTCTATCATGACGACCCGCAATGAGCGACACCGTCTCGTCATAGGCAGACAACCGGTAGCCCCGTTCTTACGCCTGCCTCGCAACTTGGTGGACAGTGATGCATGGATTGGGACATCTCCTCGTGCGATAAAACTCCTGGTCGACCTTTTCACTCAGTTTCGAGGCTACAACAATGGGGATTTCAGTGCGGCCTGGAAACTTATGGAACCTCGGGGATGGCGTTCCCGAGATCAGTTGCATAAAGCCAAGAACGAACTACTTGAACGGAACTTAATCATCCTAACCCGTCAAGGCGGTCGGAATAAGTGCTCCCTTTTCGGTGTAACGTGGCTACCCATCGATGAGTGCAACGGAAAACTGGAGGTGCGATCGAGTTCGGATGCGTCGCACAGCTGGAAACGTCAAACACGTCACCCGCCATACGGGCTAACAGTAGAGGGACTAGCCCACGACGCGGGTCATAGGAATCTATTAGAAGGCACCCTTCTGACCTCAATAACCCATCGTACGGTCTAGTCTCGCAATATTTGTAACCCGTATCTAGGACACCTTCTAAGAATATCTACCAAGGGGCCACCGCACAGGTGGCCTCTACTGGAGCTTAACTTGAATACAAAATCACCCGATCAAATTCACAACGCCTCAGGTGTAATCGTTCAACATAACGAAAATGCACATATCGGAATCGTTCCGAATGGAGGCCAATTCGACCTCTACATCCAAACTGATCACAACCACCAAGATATCCAATTCAAGTACATCACCAATCTAGATCCGCAGCGTGTACCCGACGTAATCGCTGCGCTGACTGGTGCACCAACAGGTTACCACTTGATGCGGGATATGGATGTAGTGCTTGGATGTAGTGGTGGAAGCAATGAAACGAGATACTGAACGTGATAAATCGTTTGTCAGACACTATGTCGATAATGGCGGTAATGCTACAGCCGCAGCACGGGCTGTGGGGATCTCCGATGTTTCGGCCAGTGCGATTGGCTACCGGTTACGAAAGCGTTTATCGACGGCAATTGAGAAAGCCTCACGTGATGAGATTTATGGTTATGTGGTTCCAGCTGCTACTCAACTTTTTCGACTCATGAAAGAAGCTAAATCTGAGTCCGTTCGGCTGGCTGCGAGCAAGGACATACTGGATCGTGCTGGTTTCAAACCTATCGAGCGTCAGGAAGTCACAGTAACTGAGCTGAACAAGATGACTGTCCAGGAACTCCGTGCCGAACTCGAACGGTTGATGAATTGATTAGGCTTGAAAGCCCTTCTTGCTGAATTTGCCGTTATTTATCTTGAAACGATTGTATTGGGCGTTTACTTGACGTTGTTCACAAACACACACTCAATCATGAATCACTCATTCAAATCTCAGGCTAGACGCACTCAAAATCCAAGTAGGCGCCAGCTTCCCTCAATCGACAATAACTAACTCACGCGGTGCTTGAGTCAGTCTTTCTCCACCATTTTCCGTCACAACCCACGTCTCACTGAACGATGCGCCAATACCTCGGTCGAACACTCTGAACCCGTGGGGCGAATGAAACGTCATGCCAGCCTGCAATGGACGTTCCATCCGTTCATGGATATACATCGAGTGCTCCACCCAATCAGGGGGAAAACCAATTCCCACCGAATAGGCATAAAGCTCGCGTGGCTGAGTCAACCCATTGAGCATTTTTTTCGCCAGGGATTTTAATTCGCCGGCTACCACCTGGGCTGGCACCCCGGGCTTGGCCAGTTCGAATTGCAATTCCAGCGTCGCGTTAGCGGTATCCAGCAACCGCAGGACATCGCTACTCGGCGCACCGAGGGAAGCACTGCGAAATATTGGCGCTGAATACCGATTGAAAACCCCTGTCATCTCCATTGAGAAGACATCACCTTTTTGCATGGCCCGTCGCTTGGCTCCCAGATGGGCGAGACGCTGAGACTCACCTGCATAAGGCAGTGGTTGGATAGTGAGATACTCACTGCCGGCTCTCGACATGGCGCTGTACGCCGCAGCCACAGCATCACCGTCTCTGCGCCCGGCACAAACCTCCTCCAGAGCAGCCTTGATACCAATATCGGTAAGTCTGGCCGCCTCGCGCATGGTCTCGAGCTCTGCCGGTGATTTGATCACCCGACGACTCAGAACCACTTCGGACGCATCGATGAGGGTCGCCTGTGGCAATTGCTCGCTAAGCGTGCGAGCAAAATGGGCGCTACAACCATCACGCTGCATCTCCAGCCCTATGCGTTTGTCTGCCCACCCATGCTCTTTGAGAATTCCCGAGAGCTCGTCGGCCGCCTGTTCCTCGTCCCACCACTCCAAAGAATAAACCGGCGCGTGTCGCGGCCATCCGTGCAAATAGAGGTTCATTAACTCCAGGTCCAACACGTGGGCCACCAAGTCCCCTTCAATCGGTACCGCGATACACATGTACCAGTTAGCAAGCGGGGTTTGATAACCGGTGAGATAGCAGGCGTTGTTCACATAGGTGACGAGCAGAACATCCAAACCTTTCTCGTTCATGGTCTCCCTGACTAATTCCAGCCGGGTGGCGTACTCCGACTCGGGAAACGCAACTTCTAGCTGGTAGTCAGGAATATTGGGAGGGGATTTAACAAAAGCCATTGGAGAGCTCAACTCGAGGCGAAGGTAGTATTACCCATTCTAAATCATGATCTGATGGCTACTTTTGGGAATCTGCTGTGCCAAGCAGGATTTCGTAAATTTTTCGTTGCTTATCGAACCAAACGCGATCAATCTAGGGGTAACTTTGGGGGTAACTATCCTACCTTGCCTGCAGATAGACTATGATTACAGCTGTTTCATGGACGATGTGAGTGACGCCGCCCCACCAATTTATCGATCAGTAACGATCAATAACTCTCAAAAAGATTACAGCTTCTTTCGCGCACGCAGGAGTGTAGGTCGATGTTCTCCACTATCGAGGACGTTGATCATTTTGTTCCACACATCGATTTCCCGGCTAAGAAAATCCTCGCCAACCCGGCTAACCAGCTCGTCATATAACGGACCAGCCAAATTGTCGCGTTCTACCCGGGCCTGGATTCGGTACCACGCGTTTCGCTCTTCGAACTCAATATCAACAAACCCCGCCGCTTCAAAGGCCTGCCGATAAGTCTTTGCCGAGGCCAAGCCGAAATCTAGCCCCTCCGCATCAATGTATGCCTGCATCTGGGGTGAAGGCTCGCCTTCGTAACCGCACAACCAGTCGCTGGCGAGAAACCAGCCGTCGGGAGACAGCAGCCGGTAGACATCTTTTGCCAGAGCGAACTTGTCGGCAATATGAATAATGGAGTCCTTGCTGAAGACGATATCGAAGCTCCCGGGCTCAAAAGGCAGAGGACCGGATTCAACCTGCTGAAATTTGCAAATGGCCGATACCTTATTTTTCTCGGCAAGCTCTGTCGCCAGGACTACTAGATTCTCTTCGATATCGATGCCGGTTATGCTGCTTGGCTGCCTGGTGAGGGCGATATGAACTGCCGCACCGCCAATCCCACAGCCGATATCGAGCACCGTGGCCTGACTCAGGTCCTTGTTGCCCAGCACCCG
>PBXZ01000166.1:0-12311 GCA_002729415.1 Candidatus Poribacteria bacterium
TATCGAGGATCGGTGGTCAAATGAATGGATACCCAAAGCAAATGGAACCACCGGCCATACAAAAGGTTCATAACTATGTTGTGGTTTGTCCTATTTTACATACATATTATGGTAGTGAGTTACTCTACACTTTTGATTGTCCATGTTGTCAGGTTTTAAACAGGCTGGGAGGTAACTAGGTGAAAAAATTAGTTTTGGTTGGTGATTCAATTCGAATGGGATATCAAGCGTGTGTCAGGAAAGAATTGTCTGGATTGTCAGATGTTTGGGTCCCAGAGCAAAACGGTGGTAATAGTACTAACGTCCAGAAACATCTTGATGAGTGGATAATTTCTCAGATGGCGGATGTAGTTCATATTAACTGTGGACTACATGATTTAAAAAGGGATTTTGGCGCTGATGAGACGGTTATCCCATTACCTCAATATCGAGCAAATTTGCGAGACTTTCTTGGGCGCATCTTGCAGGAAACGCAAAGTACTATTGTTTGGGCGACAACAACTCCAGTAAATGAAATATGGCATCGTCAGCGGAAAGGTTTTGATCGATTGGAGTCTGATGTTGTCGCTTATAATGATGTCTCGGTTAAAGTGGCTCAGGAGTTTGGTATTTTAATTAATGATCTTTTCCAAGTGATTGTTGATGTTGGTCGGGATAATTATCTGTCTCCGGATGGGGTGCATTTTACTGCTGATGGTTGTGACCTTCTAGGGAAATCAGTTGTTGATTATGTTAAACCGTTGCTTTGTCAGTAAGCTGGGGAGTAGATATTGTTGATTCTCCAAGTTTAAGTGTTGTTAGTCTGGTAAATGGTATATGAATTTTTTGGCACATATATTTCTTTCAGGAAATGATGAAGAAGTTATGATTGGCAATTTTATTGCCGATGCAGTTAAAGGAAAAAACTACTTAGGTTATTCCGATGGTATTATCAAAGGAGTTCTTCTTCATCGTCGTATCGATGCTTTTACCGATAGCCATGTCGTTGTTGGACAGAGTAAGCAGCGGTTAAGACCTAAATATAGAAAGTATGCGGGGGTAATCGTAGACATGTATTACGATCACTTTTTATCGAAGTATTGGGAGAATTATTCGGAGGTCTCTTTGTCACAATTTGTGGATCATGCCTATGAGGTATTTCAAAGTCGGATTGACTGTTTGCCATCTAGGATACAATTGATGCTTCCTCATATGATAGAATTTGATTGGTTAACAAACTACGCTCATCTAGAGGGAATTATGGGAGCTCTCAGTGGCCTTTCGCGAAGAGCCAGATACGAATCTGGGATGGAATATGCCGTCAGCGATTTGAAACAGGATTATGATGCATACAGGTGTGAATTTGAGTTATTCTTTCCCGAACTGATGGATTTTTCTCGCAAAGAATTGGATCAAAGGTAAAGGAGGACACTTTACTCTTTGTACCTTATGATGACGTCGTCGCTTGTTACACCGATGAATTTATTACCGTTGCTACCCAATTGGCAGGCGGCGACCTCGCAACCCACAGTAAACTAGAAGGTATACTTTCTCAATGTTTTTCCCGTGCGATAGAATGGAGTTGGTTGAGTCCACATGTTGGTTGAGTCCACATATTGATTACTTGATAAAGACAGATGGTTATAAAACATTTCCCCGTACCTTCCGGATTGCAGCCATGACCTATCTCAATGATGTAGAAGAACATGGAAGTGGCAACAGAGACAGCAATCGAGTGTCTGAGGACATGAATTCAATCGAAGGTCTTGATTTTAGTGTGCCCTGAGAAAATGCACGTCGATCAGCTGGACATCGACGTGCCCATGGTGCGGCGGCTACTCGCCGGGCAGTTTCCGCACTGGGCTGATCTGTCCCTCACACGTGTCAAGTCTGCCGGAACCGAGAACGCGATCTATCGGCTCGGAGACGACTTGGCGATTCGATTGCCGTATAGGTCCGTGAATAGTACTCAGGTGGATAAGGAGCACCGCTGGCTACCGCTTCTCTCTCCACACCTGCCACTTTCTATCCCTGTTCCAGTTGCGAAGGGCGAACCCGCCGAAGGTTACCCGAGTCAGTGGTCTGTCTACCGCTGGCTACTTGGTGAGAATGCGACGTTGGACCGCCTTGCTGATCCGTCTCAGGCAGCGAAGGACCTCGCAAAGTTCATCCACACTTTGCAGCAGATCGATTCTACGGGTGGCCCCGCTCCTGGAGACCACAATTTCTTTCGTGGCATTCCACTGGCAGATCGGGACGGCTACACGCGTGCGGCGATCGCTGAATCCGCTAGCTTGGTCGATTCCGACGCTGTGACCGCCGCATGGGAACGCGACCTTCAGGCGCCCGTGTGGAGAGAGCCTCCAGTCTGGATCCACGGTGACCTCGCGCCCGGTAACCTGCTGGCGCTGAGTGGCCAACTCAGCGGGGTCATAGACTGGGGAGGCTTGGCTGTTGGAGATCCGGCTACCGAGTTGCTCCCAGCCTGGAACTTGTTTCAGCGTGAGAGTCGCGGCGCGTTCCGCGCCGCGATCGGCGTCGACGACGCAACCTGGGCGCGAGGGCGTGGCCTGGCTCTCTCAGTTGCACTGGTCGCTCTTCCCTATTATCTGGAGACCAATTCCGCCATAGTCCGCTGGGCCCGGTACATGATCGACGAAGTTCTAGAAGATCACGAACGTGGCTAGTCCACCGTGCTGTATTATGCGATTAATTATTTAATCAATCTACCATGGCCTTTTCCATTGTTGGCTTTATAGCTATGTGCTCCTTAGTATATCCTGCGGAATTTCGTTCCTGAGGTGCCAACACTCCCTATTTTCCGCTGAATTACTTCTCAATGGGTTGGTTGTTGCCTGCCATTCGAACCAAGGTTCACAGTCTCTGGTTTACAATTCTTGGTGGGTGCGTTGAGCTAACTGGATATCTTTACGTGAATAGGAAATCAATACTTCTTCCTTACATCGTCGTCTTAAGAGACATTGTGTAGAGTTACAGGAGAACTTGAAGCCGCTTTAAGCTCACCAGATAGAAATACTGATTTCGTTACAAAAAACTCATTTCTACTGTTTTGGTTAGCCGTGATATTCTGCTTTTTACCCCGAACTCGATTTATTTAAACAAGTATAAAGGTCAGTTTCTCTGTAAGTATTTGGGCTGATTGTGGTAAGCTCATGCATATAGTGTTATATGACAAGTGTTGTTGGAATGCTTCACTATATTGCTCTCAATCTTCCGTTTTTGTGGTACCAGTTATTATGGAAAGCAGTTAGGCAATCTCTATAAAGAATCACTAGGTTTTTCAAATGTTGGATGGCTTTTTTATTAATCCGATTTTGGCACTTCGTTGGGACGATTTTACCGTTCACGTTAAGCGAATGGCAAAATTAGGAGCTAGAAAAATTATTGTTCAATGGACTAGTGGGCATGGATGGAGTTTCTATCCCTCAAAGGCGTACAATCGGATTCGGATTTTATCTGATGATAGCGATTGGATCAGATGGTTGCTTGAGACTGCTCTTGATTACCAGATTGATGTTTGGTTAGGTTTGGATGCTTGTTACACAACCACCGAATGGCATTACGATAAGTCATTACAGGCACTCAGTCAACGTTTTCAAACTACAGCGAGCGAATTGGCCGATTTGTACCGGAATACTGGTTCATTAGTGGGCTTTTATCTCCCAATTGACCTTGATCAACTTCTGAAAAAAATGGGAAGTAATTTCTTACTCCAAGTGGTTTCATGCTGTCATGACCTTGGTTATTCAGTCGCTTGTTCGGCATCTGTACCTCGTCCTAAACTAACAGGGCGGCATTATGAAGTCAATCAACAGGACCAGGAATGGAACGGTCGTGTCAAGCGGTTACGTCGAGTTTGGCGTAAATCTTGGCAGCAAGCGATCGACCAAAGTAAACTGGACGTACTAGTGATTCGCGATTGGTGGAAGGAGGGACAGGAGTCTAATTTAGAAGAAGATGTGGATTATTTTCGGAATGTTAGAAAATGGGTTAGTTTGCCTCTTTATCGTTACCAACTAGATAGCTCGCTTGGCTTACCTATCGTAGTGAAACTGAGCAGTGNTGAAGATTTGGTTCGTACTTCAGCTGAAGCTCAAATTGGGTTTTCTTATCATNACCTCCCTTCCTTGTTGGTAAATGAAGTGGTATTATCTCGTCCTGTTTGTCAAGATGGTGGCCCACGGTTGGGGAAGGATATGCTTCGGNAAAAGGCAGATCGAATTGAAGCGTTTCTTCGTCAGCGATGTTTGGTTGAGGGGCAAGTGGTTTCGGTTTTAGATACCCGTTTCTCCTCAATTGCACAACAGAATCAGTGGCAGGAAGACGCTGATTGGATGACAGGTCTTTACGTTGGGGCGGAAAGTTTTCGCTATGCTACAACGGGCGAAACTATCGCTGCGGATCAAGCTAGGGAGTCTTGGCAAGCACTACATAAACTTTCAAATATTAGTGGAATGTCAGGAATCGTGGCTCGATATTTCCTGCAACATGTTGATGGCCCACTTGGGGCTGGTCGGAAACGGTGGCATCAGAACAATGATGGCGTTTATTGGATTGGTGATATTAGTCGAGATCAACTCAGTGGTCATATGTTTGGTTTGGCTGCTTATTTTGACCATGTTGCTACGGAGAAGGAGAAACAGATTATTCAGGCGGATGTTGAAGCCATCACCGATCTGATTATTGATAATCAGATGATGGCGATTGATCCAGATGGCGAACCTTGTACCCACGCCAATTTTTGGGTGTCTCCTTTGTTTGCGTTATCATTTTTGAAGTCTGCTTATCATATTACCCAAAAGGAGCTTTACCAAAAGAAATATCTTGATTTGATAGACCCACACTATTTTTTAGGTTATGCTTTGAAGGATGCTAGGATTTCAGCCAATCCGTTCTTTCAGCACTACCATCAGGATTCCCCGCTTTACCATCTTTTACAGTACGAGCATGAACCCCACCTTCGNCAACAGGTTTTACGTATTTGTGATTATCTTTATGCCGATACACATCAGCATGGTAATGCCTATTTGATGATCAATCATGCGATTTCGNATCCAGAGAATGAATCAGGGCAGAAAGCCGTCGCGGAATTATACAAATTTGATGTTGGAAACTTAAATGTGTCCTGTTGGAATGAGCGAGCTAGAGNTCTATTGAAAGATGTAGATTTACCANGTTCGGTAAAGATTTCTTTAGCTTATATCTTGGGTGAGAGGGATCGTCTTCCAAATGGGTGTGGCAATTATTTACCGATTGAGTGGAGGCCACCAAAGGAGTTTGGCTGGAACTACTATGCGGGTGAAGAGGCTCGACGGGCATCGGGACATGCAGGACACCATGGTATTCATATTCAGTATAGCGGTGTTGATTATTTGCTGGCTTATTGGATGGCACGTTATCATGGTTTGGTCTGTTGATTTTTAGTTTTATATCTGCAATGTCATTAGACCTTGCGTTGAGGATTTTCTCTTCAATTTTCTCCTAGGCAGNTAAGATCTTTATATATACCTAACTTCTTCCTTATTATCATTATCGCAACTAGTCCTTTTAAATGTGCTAAACTAGCCTAGGTTTTTTTTATTTAATTTTGATAGAATGACTTTAAATTCGTCCCTCACTGATGTTGGTATTGATTGACTGAAGTGTAGGATTAATCTCTCAGGTTTTGTGCTTTTTTAGCTAATCTTAAATTTCCAAATAGGAGGTCGCTGATGGGTTGGGGAGCGATGAGCAATGAAGAAAACTATTGCTTTGATGTCGCGGGTTATGTGCATGTTCGTGGGGTTTTGACTGGAGATGAGGTCGATGCACTATGTCAAGCGCTAGATGAAAGTGGAAGGACCGAAGAAATGTTGGGNTGGCCGGCTCCCTTGCANACTCCGTTTCGGGATCTTTTAGTGCATCCCAGATTAGTATGGTATCTCAATCAGATTATCGGATATGGCTTTCGGTTAGATCAAGAACCAAAATTGTTATGTGATTCTACTTGCGATGTGACAGCACCGCTTGTTGGTGGGGGTGAGCCAAGAGATCCAGCTAGAGCCTACTATTTTCAAAATGGACGTAGATATTGTCAAGCGGTTCAAGCGATCTGGGCACTTGCTGATGTGAAAGGAGATGATGGCGGATTCGTAATGGTACCGGGTACTCATAAATCCAATGTGGAAACTCCTGAGGATGTTGCTATAGGTAGAGATGAGATGGGCTTGGTGTTTCAGCCGTCGTTGGAGACAGGAGACCTGTTGTTGGTAGCAGGTNCAATCCTGCAGGGGATGCGGCCATGGANTGGGACAGATCCTCAACGACTGTTGAGTTATTCTTATGCTGGCAGGGCTGCTCTTCAGTCTGCTGGTACGGGACCTAAGACCAAGGGGAATTCTTCTCCTAAATGGCATCGGGACATCTCTGCCGAACAAAGTGCATCGCTTTACCGTCCGGATTATCAAGATTCAGTACCTCCTCCAGTGGTTGTGACGGATGGTGAGATGGTAGAACTCGATGAATCACGTGAAGTGTTTCACCCATCAATTTACAAGCTGGATGTGGATTCTGGAATTGATCATAAGGAATTCTATTTTTGGGAGTTGACTGGATATTTGGTGTTGCGTGGGGTAATGGACGAGGCGTGGTTAGAAGAGGCGAATAATGCTATAGACCAGTTTCAAGACCGAATTGTGGTAGGCGAAGAGTTATCACGAGGGTCAAAAAGCTTGGCAGGAACAGGACGCCCGACGCTAGGCGGTTTGCTGGAATTGCCTCAGCCATATTGTAACCCGTTTCGAAAGATGGTGTCTTACCCACCTGTGCAACACCGATTGAATTGGATGGGAGGTAGTGGCGCTCGAATGAGCGGCCCTACGGTGTTCTGTGCAGTGCAAGGAACCTCCGGACATTCCCTTCACGATGGTGGAGAACCTATGTATCCACCGATGGGATACCAATTTCAGAGTGGTAGAAGCTACGCGGAGGCAGTGACGATTACTTGGCAGTTGAGAGATGTCCTCCCGGGTCTAGGAGGATTTGCCTGTGTGCCTGGTTCACATAAAGCGAAATATTCTTCCCCTCCGGGAGTGCGGTCCTATGATGACCATATGGGATTGGTAAAGCAATTGGTTATGAAAGCTGGTGATGTCCTGTTCTTTGCTGATGGGGCACTTACTCATGGAACCACCGCTTGGAAAAACCCGATTCCTAGAAGAGGGGTTTTGATTAAGTATTCTTCACGTAGTTTTCACCGTAGCGGTGGCGAGATGGTGCATCCTTGGAACCGGTGGAGTCATCATTTAATAGAAGGAATGACAGACGCACAGTTGGCCGTTATGCGTGGAACTGATCGGGATGCTAGACAACATAACGTGCCTCGACTAGAAGTGGAAGATGGTGTTGTTGAAGTTTCCTATGAGCGGGGATCGGCACTTTACAGTGGTGATGCACCGAAGGGACCGGTGGCTGATAAGATGCCCCGTTCGTGATTCTCTCGTTTTTGGATGGATTTTCAGCCATGGTAACATTCTGCTTTCGGCCTTTGGTTCACGGAATTAGAAACCACNAGGCTTAAGGTGTCTGTTAATCTGGTTTTCTGACACGCATATGCAAAAAATAGGCAACGACCTGAGCATCCTGTATTTCGGGACATGCAC
Source organism: Candidatus Poribacteria bacterium (assembly GCA_002729415.1). Classification (GTDB taxonomy): domain Bacteria; phylum Poribacteria; class WGA-4E; order WGA-4E; family UBA9662; genus UBA9662. The sequence continues at coordinate 7,641 of PBXZ01000166.1, forward strand.
GAACTGTTTTATCATCTGGACGTGGCTCGTTGACGTATTCTAAAGAGAACCCTGTTTTAATTAATAGGTTTAACCATTGGCTAATTGTTAGTGTGAATTGAGGAATCTTAAACTTCGGTAATCCTGCTTTCATTTCGGGCGGTGCAGTTCCAAAAATCCATTCTTTAATCTTGCCCTTTGGATTTTTAAAGTAATCACCAACTTCAATCGCATAGGTTTGCCCATCCAGATCACGGAGGTTTTGCCGATGTGGTGTGTTAAAACAAGGATGTGTAATGGAAAACTGCAGGAATCCGGCGGGTCTAAGCAGACGGTGAATTTCATTTAGAACGCAATCTATTTCAGGAATATCCATCAAACTCATAAAAGCGGTGGCAAAGTCAAACGAACAATCGGTAAATGGTAACTCGACTGCACTGGCAACTTGATAATCAATTCCCAGTTTTTCTTGGTGTTCAAGTTGCTTAGCGTACTCAATGAATATCTCTGAAATGTCGACGGCTTTCATTCGTGCACCGCGCTTTGCTAGCAGTCGTGTATTATGACCTTCGCCACAACCGATATCCAAACCTTGGAGTGATTTAACCTCTGGTAACTTATCGAAAAAAGCCGGTGTGTTGAGGTAATCTCTATAGATATCGAAACCGGAGCGGGCTAATCTTGTCCATGCGCTGGCATTTGCGTCCCAATAGTGTCCAACTTCCTTGTGGTCCATCAACATATTTTTCTTTGATCAGTTTAGTTATTATTAGTTAACTAAAGTTTAAGCTATAGAATTAATTTGGTAGATATTCCGTAAAATCGATTGTTTCCTCTTGGCTATTATGGTAGGTAATCGGTTTAGGATTTAACCAATTGACAAGATGATCCTTGAAAGAATAGGCAAATAGGTGATTCCCGGTTGGATTATAGTGGCCGATAAAGTAGCGACTAAAATAATCGTCTACTGATAGACGAAAACTTCTGTAATCTTCTGCATGGACGAGGTTCATATCGAAATGTTGAATGTTTTCACCTATAAAAAAATCGACAATTTCTTGATCATATCGTTCATGACCTTCGATTAATTGTCGAGCCACTCTTGGACATAGTGTAATGACCATCATTTTCTTTTGGTGATTTTGACAATAGTCTAAGGCTTCTTTTACAATGTATTTAGTAGCGGAGAAGCCATAAGCGTCCCGTAGCCTGCCGATTGATGCTTTCAGCCTCTCCCTATTGCTTCTATCAATGGTAGATACTCCCAATACTTCAGCTAAAATGTTAAGTTTTTTGGAATCGAGTGTGTCGAAATCGACGTAGTCAAAGAGACTCAGTTGTAACATCAAATCGTCTTTTGTTGCCTCTAGCATAAAGTTTGAATCGGTCATCTGATAAAGGTCTTCTGGTGTTGAAATCAGCGACTTTTTTTTAACAAAATTTCCAGTATTAAGATCTATTTCAAGGTTAGCCCAGAAATTCCCATGAAACATCCGACCGCCGGCGTGGTCCCACCAGCGATGGATTAAAATATGTCGACACCTCAATAGGCTGCGATAGTGATCGTCCCCCCAAATATAGAGGATAATGTATTCTGCTCCGTTATCAGTGGCTTCCGTTCGCAACATGCGGCGATAGGCTTGGTAGACTCCATATCCCCCGACACCGAAATTCTGAATTGGTTCCCCTAAATGTGCTGCTAGATACTCTTGCCAAGTTTCTCTATCACTAACTTGATGACATTGGGTGAAGCTGTTACCATAAGTGTTTATTCTGCATGGACGGACAGAATAAGCGTAAGCTGATCTTCGGCCGTTAGCCTGTACCGTGGAGATAGTGTAACTACCGTCGATGCCATCTTTCGGCATATCGTTACCCAAGGTGTATCCCAGNTCTGAGTCGAACTGCGCCCAAGTAGGTTGATTGGGGTCTAAAAAGGTATCAATATCAGTTTGGGTGATGGCACTTTCCCTAATGTATTGTTCGAAGGAAATCATATATGCTTTTTTCTGGATACGAACTTGCTACTAATTTAGGCGTTGATCACGGTACTGGTTTGATGATTAGCTGTTATCTTCAGGATAGTCGATAGCCCAACTTCCTCCAGCCACCTGGTTATCAGGCGACTTTTGCCAGAAGGATAAGAACTCCTCACTAGCTTGATACTGTATCAGGTGAGAAATAAATAGGCTATGTAGTTCATTCACAATCAGTTCATTTTGATCGGCGATATCATTTGTGGCTAACGGATCAACACCAAGTTCGTATAGTTCAGGTTTTCCATGAACTCCAACTGGTGCGTACCCCCACTGGTCAGTGACTAAGAATGGAGTTGTGGAACGTCTAGGTGGTGTAGAATCTGGTGATTTCAAGTTACATCCGCTTACCGCATGGTCTCGATGCTTACCTTTTCCCTGCAACAGATTCTCCGCGAAGGAAATCCCATCAAATGGTTTGGGCGGATTAATCTCTAGGTTGGCAAGATCACATAGTGTTGGAAGCAGGTCAATTGGCTGTACAATTGCTTCCAGTCGATTGCCAGATGGGATTTCCCCCCCAGCAACCATTAATATAGCGTGACCAATCTCTGGATAGATGGGCCAGTATCTGATGTCTTCGGCAGTAATGTTTGATTTTCCTGTTCGTCCATGTTCACCAATCGACATACCGTGATCTGACATAACTACTACAATGGTATCGTCCCAAATTTCCAGATCATTTATCTTTTGTAGAATCCGCCCGATGGCACGATCAACCAGTTCTGATTCTGCCGCGTAGTGTGCCCACAGGTTTTGTAATTCCTCTGCTGTATAGGCGGAGGAAGGACCATAGTTAGGATGCATCATCGGTGGGCCGTNATAGTGTCGATGGTATCGACGGACCAGATATTCTGGTGGATCCCATGGTTCATGTGGGTCAAAGAAGTCAACCCATAAAAAGAAAGGATCTGATTGGCTGTTTTCTTCTAACCATTGAATGGTTGTAGCAGACGTCTTAGCCGAAAATGTATCTGCCTCACAGCGATAGTATCGGTTGGTCCACCGGTGAGTATCAACCAATGGATGACCTCTGAACATTGGTTGAGTGCGGGTTTTTCTAGTTGGTGTAACCGTTTTAATCGGATCATTCAAATGAAGTAGCGGTTTGTCCCCTTCCTGTCCACGGTGTTGGAATGCTGCATCAAAATCATGTTGAAATCGTGAGTTGAAAAGGTGTGGACAATCAACGATGAGTTGAGTTGCATAGCCCGATTGACCGATTAGTTTGGCAATGTGGTTTGGCCCACTGACATCTATTGGTTGCCAGCCATAGTGTGGCCAACCGAGAACACCCGTAGCAAAATCAGTTCGGTGGGGAATAGTAGGGAAACTGCCCATATAAAATTTTTCAACGGAAGTTGCTCGCTCGTCTGCGAATTTATCTAGTTCGGGGGTACGAATTGGACGTTCAGCTAGGTTTCTTAAATTATCGTATCGGAAGGTGTCAGTAATTATGACAACAATGTTTTTCATTTTTTATCATCCCTCTTGAAAACTTTTTTGTGAGGAAATTAAAGAGCTTCACTTAATCAAATAGGTTATTGGTTTGTAGTACGCCGGAATTTAGGTCAACCTCTGCTTGTGCCTGCAAGCGGTTATTAGTTAGAAAATTCCCATTACCAGGTCCAGTCCATTGTACGGCAAATTCTGTTTTGGGTTCTTTTCTGGTGTCAAGGATATTGCAACTGCTGACAATAACATCCTTAGATCTCTCGACATAGATGCCATTTGGATAGCCATCTAGTATCTGGCAACCATTTACATTTATCCGTTGACAATTTATGATTTCTAACAATCCATTTCTAGTAATTGGTTTGGATCCAGGGACTGTATGTTGACCACTCTGACAGTCTTGAATGATTGATCCATTGAATGTGCAGTTAGAACTATCGACCAAACGAATGCCGGTGCAGAGTTGATTAGGTTCGTAATCTGGGTTATGGTCAAAAGTGTTTTGGCCAATAACGATGTTGCGTGATCCATTTACTTGCAAATTGCGGAGATGTCCACTATAAATTACATTCCGCTGACAACGACTCCGCGGCAGGCAATCAGGTTGACATTGGTTTCCTGACTGCCAATTAGATTACCTGAAATAGTAAACATCCCAGCTTTATGGTTTTTCTCGGGATGATGACCAATCATCAGGATATTGGCGCCACCAGGACTATAATTGGCTTGAACAGTGTTGCTGACAATACTACCTTCTCGAACTGATGAGTGATCTTGACTGGAATCGATCCAGATATCGGCTGAAATGTCAGCCTTTACATCGTAGTTGTATTCGATGTCGTTACCGGTAATATGTAAATTCCGAATTTCAGAATTTATTACCTTGATACCTCCTTGTAAACAATAACTAATATGCGAATTAGCAATGATGGCTTGATGAAGGTTCACAGAGTCTAGAAAAACGCCAACACCCCGATTATGATAGATGTGGCAATGTGAAATCAGTACATTTCTGGCATGCTGACGAATATGGATTCCGTTTCGTAACTTACGCAACAATATTCCAACTAGGGTTGATTGCATGGTTCCTTCAATCCAAAAACCGTCTGCGTCTGAGTGCTTGCCTTCAATTTCAAGATGTTGAATGGTAGGCATCCTTTGGCTGGTCCATATATCGGTGCTGAAACTAGTAGGATCAGCG
>PBXZ01000167.1:0-9895 GCA_002729415.1 Candidatus Poribacteria bacterium
GATCAAATAAGCAATGATCGTATTTTAGGCGCGTTACCCAAGCTGATATATAGCATCTATACCTATCCAGGCAAATCCGCCTTTTTTCAGTGCGTCATTATCGCCGTCAATAACCATAAGATATACTTCACGTCCGATCAAGTCCGAAACATCCCAAAACCTAGTAGCAAACGCATCCTGATTTGGCGGCGAGGCTGTTCTTAAGACTTCGTTAGTCAGAGCATCTTTAAGAAAACATTTGTTCGGCCTGAGTGGATCACGATCCCACCCGTTCAGGGAAAGCCCAATCAAGCGCCCGGTAATCGTGAATTTATCTGATCTCAGAATTCCGGTCGCTTCCTCTCCGCCCACCAGCGATTCGGCATGAAACTTACCTATTCGGCCCCTTCGTACTCGGTTAGCTATACCCCATGCATTACCGTCAACCCGCCAACCGTTAAATTTCCCTGTTTCAAAATCGCTATTTGTCACCGCCGGTTCCCCAGTACCATCGTAGTAAAAACTGAATACTTCTTGAATATCGCTGCCGGAGGCAAGATAATACTCTCTTTCGGGGTAGTAATCCATCATCAGTTTGTTTTTGATGCCTAGATCGCGAGCGTATATGATCTCGCTGTCCAGTTGAGGAGAGTTCAACGCCAACACAGAGCCGTAATATGAGCTGACAAAGACCACAGCATTGCTGATCTTTTCTCTTTTCACTGCTCGCTGAACTTTGGTATTAACACTCCAGTAGTCGTCTGAATACAATCTGACCAACACAGGAACGTTGATATAAAGGGCAACACAGATGCAAAAGCCAATGACCAGCGACAAAAAATAGCGTAGATCGCCTCTAGATAACTTGGCTTGAAACTTCTCCTTCATAATATCAGGTGTATGAATGATTCCCCTGGCGGTCAGCAAAATCAGCGGACAGGTTGATTCATACATAAATCTAGGACCAAAGCACCAGCCCTGATACCAATAGAAAAAATAGACAAATGATAAAGAGAACGCTGAAGCGAGAAGCAAATAATCCCACCGGGTACACCGTCCGCCGACAAAGAACAGCATGACGAAAAATGTGCCTGGAATACACCATTCGAAGAGGTATTTATTCAGGGCATTGAGGTTATTCAGGTTCTGGATCAGCCCTCTCTTCGGAGTGTGAGGTTCTCCCCAGGCGCTGTGTCCAAAACCCGGATTGTGACCACTCCCCCACAGCACCTCATAGCCGGTAAGCATTGGATGTCCATTGGTGAGATAATTGAAACCGACCAGAATGCCAACCATTACGAGAAAGCCTGCAAACATGACCGCAAAGCACCGTACATAGGCTCTTCTCTTTATCAACATCAGGTAAATTGCGTAAAAGGCATAGGGAAGACCGATACCAATGGCAGTTAAAATTCGGGCATTTAAGCAGATCCCCAGCAAAACACCAGCGATCAATGAGTCACTGAGTTTACGTTTTCTAATCACTTTAAAGAAGAAAAGAGCAAACATAGCAGTGAAGAATAGTGATGTATTATGAGAGAAAAATCCCGAGGACATAATAATAACAAATGGAGAAAGCCCTCCCAGCAGCGCAGCTAATCTACCGGTTTTTTCGTCAAAAAACGCTTTGCCGACCAGATAAAAAAGTACTACAGAGGCTGATCCCAACAAAGGATTTATCACCCACGGCGCACCCAGGAGTAAACCGAGCATCAACATGAATGTGTGTCCCGGAGGGTATTCTGAATACCATCTTCCGTTGTTGATATTATGCGTAAAGTCGAAAAATTCCTTGTGTTCATGGGACGGGGCAGTCAGGTGCCCCGAGAGAAAAATCTTAGCATGAAAAAGTTGATCGATGTTGTCCTGAACATGCGGCACATGCTCAAAGATGAAGTAGGAGCAGAGGTTAGTTAATGTGAAGGTTGTGGCAAATACCAGTATGATGAAGTATGCGGGGCGAATATTAAGAAAGGCGTAGCTGACGATACCAAAGTATTTCTCAGGCATCAATCTACGAAGATAAGCAAAAACAGGGTATATCCCGAAAAGCACAGATAGTAACCCCAATGTGGATAGCGTAAGATACAAGATTATGGGTAAGCCATTTTTGGTAGGATACAACGCAAAAATGAACATGGCGAGTGGTAGTAGGGTACTGATAGATTTCCTTGGTGAACGGACAATCCAAACAAAGTTCCTCCGTCCAGAGGATGAGGCACAAATCAGAAAGGTGAGGAAAAGCAATATAAAAAAGAATATATGTGTCCCAAAAGTTGTGACCGACCAGTTGAGTATNGGGANATTTATAGTAACTTGATGATTTATTCCTCCAGATGTGACAATGTTGGTAGNGTTTGAGGGNCTNCGATGTGGAATGNTCAGNACAAANATCAGTATTCCAACAAGGAGANAAAGNAATCTTAAGAACTGGGTCATCGTGGTATCAGCCAACNACTTAACTGGTGTTTTTTTAGGCGGCCCGANAAACCCNAGTNCTTTGTTATAGCGGNTTCTATCGGAACCTCGGCNCTTTTCNGCTTCANAGGAATATNTTAGATTGTGAAGGATATTTGTCTTAGAGCNCAGCTTGATAATATGGNCTTCAAACTGCTGTTAGTTCTTAGCNNTCGAAGCTAGTCATATTTAGGGTNGCTCANCACGGTGAAAGNTCTNCCTACTTNCCNCTCAACTCTGTCCAAGATTTTCAAAGATAAAGAGCCCCTCTTTACCNGGAGCNACGATATCAAGCATCCCGTTTCCATTGAGATCAATAACATGAAAGAAAATGCCNCAACCAGAGGCAATACCTGCGGGGCCNTAGTCAATCACCTGTTTAGTGAAAGACTCTCCGTTCCATTTGAANTAATANAGTCCTATGTCGTCGTCCGCACCNGGATCACCNCCACAATGTGCCCTGTAGCGTTTGCCTGTGACCAGTTCGCATTCACCNTCGCCGTCGATATCCACCCACTGAATATCNTGGTACTGGGAATTGTAAGGATCAATAGGGTGCTTGACCCAAGTTCTCNCACCGCTTTCGCTCACNCNCTGCTCCCACCANTCCAGTCCATAGGGNTGTGCTTGCCCAACNATTAGATCGTTTAGNCCNTCGTGGTTCACGTCTACTACCAATATAGGCACNCTGGCACTACCAAGGTCAAAGTCGGGATGGAAAGTCCATTCTCCACCATAGGTATCGTCNGGAGCTTCAAGCCAGCCGTTTTGCAGGATAAAATCGCCACGGCCATTGCCCGTTATATCGCCAAAGCCAAGTCCATGCCCTTGTCGTTTGTCATAGATTTTNTGGGCAGTAAATTCACCAGTGCCTTTGCCATTCTCATCCTGTATTAGTTTGTAGACTACCAGCGGTGTAGGCGGAGTATTGGGGACAATCTCGAGCTGNCCGTCGCCGTCAACATCCCACNCGCGNGTGGTTTCTACATTGCCACATTCAGCTATGATGTGCCCTGACCATTCTCTGTTTAGGTTACCGGGGTTTTCGTGCCANCGGAGGTTACATCCGAACCATCCGCCGGTGACGAAGTCCATTCTACCATTGCCATTTATGTCCATAGGAATTGTGGAGAAATCGTCGTAATATTCACCTTCACTTCTCACCTCGCAAACCTTGTGGCGCTCTTCGAAATCTGGCCCTTTGTACCACCATCCACCGGATACGATGTCCGGTATGCCGTCGCCATCAACATCAAATGCAGCGGCTGTCTCATAAGTTTCCTTGGATATAAGTGTTTTTTTAAATTTAAGTGGCATTTTTGCCTCCCTTATGTTTAGAAAAATATTCTAGCACGATTAGTGTCTCGGGGTAAAGGTGCAGCTGAGTTGATAATGATTAGGATGAATCGTATAGACACATAATAACAAGAAATAAGTTAACTGGTAATTACCCTACGCCTTTCTGGATAGTCGAATATACTTTATNTNATATGNGTGACAATTACTATGTGGTACTCNTAATATAAGGGAACTTTTTCCCCGCCAAACATNTTNAAACGATGCAATTCTATATCGGTATCTGATTTTTATTGTTATTTTNGTTACTNCTAGTGTCATTGAGCATCATAGACGCNCTATCTTTTANCAACTCCATCACAANACGTAAACTTTATTATTGCCAAANGACGTTCCGAACAATNGAAAGCTNTATTGTTATCTTGCTGTTTTTTTGTTAAATTATCNGTATCGGTGGTATGTAGACNAAACCGGANGATGCGATTTGAGTTCTTGCGTGTATAGGCAAGGACNTNATACTCCAAACGAACATTNAGTATCAGGTCANCTGTCCTAAANATTCGAGCGATAGCTAATGAGTNCCATGTCAAAACTATCGGCTGCTGATGGAACTGCTTCCTGTCGTCAATCGACTTAGGTTAGAGTTATTTNCTATGAATAATCGAGTGTATATCGCTAGNATCAAAAGTATCTTTCCTAGAGGATACCANCCTGATATAGCTGTGGATGCNCTTTANCCTGCTAATGAAGCAGGTGAAAAATTGAACTTGTATGTCAAGAGAGTAGCCAAGTCCCTTGGTTTTGAAAAGCGATATTCAGTTCTTGATGCTGATTTTTTACCCAAGAAAAAACTATCGANAAAAGANTACCATCCTTTACATTGGGGCAAACAAATTCTGGGNAAATTATCAGAAAAAATTGATCCCAAAAAAATTGGGTTTGTAAGTGTTTCGTATAATATCTCTTCGCACACTNATGTTTTGCCAAATTTGGCTTGCCAGTTGTCTTTGGATGCTAATCTTGAGTTGGATGCAATACCTGAAGAGATTTCCTATTATGGATGCGCNGGGGGGTTGTTTTCGCTTAAATCAGCAGTTGAATATTGTCAAAGAAGTCAGAGAGCCGCCTATGTTTACACCTTCGATCAATGTTCTTGGCTNGCCAATCCCATTTTTGACAAAACACATCAGGACTTCAAGGCCAATTTAATAACCTCGCTACTTTTTTCAGATGCTGGTGTTGGGTTGTTAGTTATCCCAGAGAACATGAAGGGTGAATTCGATCAACCACTATTAGAAATAATTGATTATGCAACCCATTTTCAATTGGGTACGGCTGTTAGCATGCGAGAAGGATATTTGGTTCTTGATGATAATATAAAAAGCACATTGCCCAACATTGTCTCAACCAGATTGGTACAACCAATCTTAAAAAGGCAAAATTTAACCATTGATCAGATTCAAGAATGGAGTCTTCATCAAGGCGGATTGCCTATCCTACAATCGTTTGCCGACAAAAGGAATTTGAATGTTGACGCTGATAAAATCGAGAGGTCGAAGCAAATGTTTAACAAATATGGAAATTTAAGTGCTCCTAGTGCTTTTGTTGTTTTAGAATCCTTCCTTAAGAAGGGAGAAAATAAAGATTCCTACGGGATAATCGCTAGTTTTGGAGCTGGCTATTATCTAGGAGCATTTCTTTACCAATGGCAACTTCAAAGTTAAGGTGAAAATTTAATATCGAAACCATAGAAATGCAATTTCAAGTTTTATATGAGTAAATTAATAAAATTATTAAAGCTTGTTCTTTTGAAAATTGTTAGAGTTTTTGTTCTTGGGATAATCTTCTTCACCTTTTTTTTGGACAAAATTTTCTTCCGCAATAAAAGTAAAATCGAAAAACCAATTTTTATCATTGGCCATCTGCGTAGTGGTACCACTTTTTTGCATCGTTTTATGTGCGATAATTGTACGGATCTAAAAGGGATGATGCTCCTTGATATGCTTTTGCCGGCCATCACTACTCGCAAATTGTTGAAACCATTGATCCCATTACTAAAGAGAATGTCACTTGACAAGATTTATAATCCAAAAATTCACGAGACCAACTTTTTTTTACCTGAAACCGACGATATTGCGATTCATTTCAGGTATGCCGAAGGAATCCTCTCATGGATATATTTCAGCTCGTGGCAAAGATACGCATCGACTGAAGATTTAGAACAAAGCGTACGTAATGCTGCTGAAAAAGAGAAATTTATCCACTATCTGCGCCAAATTCATGAAAATAATATTTATCAATTCTCCAAAAGAATGATATCAAAATCATTCTTCGGTATTTTCAATATCGAAACAATATTAAAGGTTTTCCCTGTGGCAAAGATTATTGTCCTATTGCGCGACCCATTAGAAGCAGTTCCCTCATTGATGTCGCTCGAAAAAAGTGTGCAGGCTAATCTCTACGATTTCGATAGGCAAGATGAAAGGACAAAGATTCGATTCTTTGAGAATTTGTATGCTATGTCATTGTTCTACTACAAATATGTGGATGGTCTTTTCTCTCATGAGAAATTCAAGGATAAACTTCAATTAGTGACGTACAGCGAACTGAGAAACGATTTTAAATGCACCATGCTTCGTATTATGGATTATTGCGAACTTGAAAGGCATCCCAATATACTACATGCCATTGAAATGCAGAATAACAAACAATCTTCCTTTAAAACCGAACACAAATATTCTTTGGAAGATTTCAGTTTAAGCAAAAAACAAATCCTGCAGGATTTTGATTTCATTTATTCACGACTTTAAAAAATCAAGCGTGCTGTTTTCAAAAGTCGGAAATCCAAATTGAGAAACTTAAACGCTTGGTTATCGCTAATGTTTTTCTTTGGGCAGAATGGCGATTGGCTGAATAGAAATCGCTTTTGACATTTTTTGTGGCTGCGTTCTGAATTATCTGCTAGTTCAACTAGAATGTTTTCAACAGCCATTTAGATTCTCTCTCATACGGCTTCAGTGTTTTCCTGAAAAAAAACATGTGCATAGAAACAGAGCCAGACTGAAACCTATGAAGCTATAAGCAGGTAACAATGTAAATCATCAATCAAAAACTGGACGGTACCTGTCAAAACGGAAGATCACAGATTGACAATGAACTAGCAGTTATTGCTAATTAAGCAAAAGCGTCTATCACTCATTCTAAAGTACTGACTTCGCATCTAAAGTAACCAATAAACCTGACAGAGAACCAGATCTTGGTACAACCTGAAACAGTTATGCTAGCCCAAACCTCAGCTTTCTTTCGAAATATCCTGGGACTTCTGGGATAGGCTGGAAGTTTCATACCTCCCAGAACGAGGAGGGTTCTTGACTTTAATTAGCTCAAAACTACTTGGGTCGTGCTACCGCTAGCTGACAAGATTACTCCGATTTTTGTTTTTGGAACGTATGCCTAGATCGTTACTGATAAACATTGACCATGGATATATAGGCCCACGTTTATCAAAACCATAAAAAGCTGCCAAATGCCAAAATTGTATTTGATTCGCCCTATGTTGTATCTGTCTTCAATCGTGTTATCGACCAGGTCAGAGGCTATGAATATCAAAAGGCGGCTACAGAGAGCAGAGTCATCTATAAGGGTTCCAAGTATTTGTTGCTTAAAAACAGGCAGATACTTTAGACCGAGAATCTATTATGTCTTCCAAAATTAGTACGGAAAAGAACTGTGTTGCTTTTAACTGCATTGGCAAAAACACTGTTAAAGAAGAATTGGTGAAAGAAAAACGACAGTTGATAGAATGATCACACAAGGACTTTTCACAAGCAAGAGCATAGAAGTGGTCAAGAAAGTCGGGGAAATATGAAAGGCACCATGAATTATTCCATCAAAGCGTGGTTTATTCGCCAGAGCCTGANTAATTCCAAACGAACCATCCAAATAGTTGTATTGTTGTCCCTAATTCTAAGCATGGGTTTGAGTGGCAATATCCTCTCTGCCTTTAAGGGGTTGGGAAAATGGTTGCTTCTGGAGGAAACAGCCTCCCAGATCTTTACCTCAACCTACGATCATTTCGCAGAGAAACTACCCCGTTTTGTCGTTGATGAAGACATGATGAAACTGCTCCCGCAAACTACCGAAGAGCGAATTACCTGGGAGAAGGTGAGACATGAGTTTGGTCGCACGGATATGGCTTTTATCGCATTTGGAAACCGAGGGGAATCGGTTTTTGATGCGAAACTGTTGGCATGCCTATGGGATGTGAGTCACTCTCTAGAAGAACTTCAGGAAGTGGAAGAGATTATGTCCATATCAACGATGCGTCGGATGGACAGTGACGAAGGTTTGCTCGAAATTAGCAACCTTCAGCCTGCCAGGAATATGACTGTGGATGAGGTGTGGGAAGTTGAGCAGTATTTCGATAAACGCCCTAGCATTAAGAAACGGATGGTAGGCCGCCATAATGATTATGCGAATATTATGATAAGACCCAAAACAGGCATAGATAATAACATCTTTCGGGACAAAATGGTGGAGGTTTCAGGCAGACTCCTTAGTGATTACGAGATCCATTACGGTGGTGTTCCTTATCTTTTTGGAACTCTCCCTGCGCTCATTCTAGAAGATGTCCTAATTCTTATGGTACTTGGCATAGGGATATTAATTACCATTCTGGCTGTGAACTTCCGTAGCGTTGCTGCCGTTGCGTTGGTCTGGGGGGTGATTATCATTGCCCTCGTATCGATGATGGGCTTTATGGGTTGGGTTGTGACTCTGACCGGTTCGGAAAAATTCCATTTCACTATGGTTAACTCCTCTATGCCGATCATTCTGATGACAATTGCTGCCGCAGATGGAGTTCACATCCTGACGAAGTTCTTCCGAGAACTGCGGAAGCGACAGCATGTAGAGGAAGCCATACGTGTAACTATGGATCGGCTTTTGTTGCCGGTATTCCTAACGAGCCTAACCACCATCGCGGCTTTCCTGTCTTTGATCTTTGCTCCTATTGAACAGTTCACCGGTTATGGTATCACCATTTCGCTCGGTATTGCTTGGGCATGGCTTTTGTCATCACTGTTTCTTCCTGCCATGATCGTCCATCACAAATGGGACTTGAAGTCTAAGGCAATTACGCATCTGAGTTTCATTGAAAGGATAGTAAGTGTGTATGGAAGGAACATTATCCGTTATCAGAAGGTGATTCTAGCGCTTGGAGTGGGGATAATCTTTATCGCAGCATTTGGTATACTATTTGTAGAAGTGGAAGTTGATTTCACCAAATTCTACAAACCAGGATCCGAAATCCGCGACAGTGTCGATTTCATGAATCAGGAAATGACTGGCGTTATGGATATCGATATCAGGGTCGAGGGAAATCTGAAGTCTCCTGATACCTTGAGTAAAATGCAGGCAATTCAGGAGTTTGTTGATTCACATCCTAATGTATGCTCAACATTCTCCATCGTGGACATCATCAAGCAAATGCATCGGACAGTCATGGATGATGATCCGGAATTTGAAACTATTCCGGAATCGAGGGAAAAAGTGAACAATTTGTTTACGCTTTATTCCATGTCTGGTGATCTAGACGATTTCAGTTCGCTGATTGATTACGAATATCATACAGGACTGATGACAGCGCTCATGGGGCATACCACTACAACTGCGATTGTCGAGTTTGTCCGAGATACTGAAGAAATGATTCAGTCCGTCGCTGGTCATGAAATCAAGACAAATATCACGGGGCATTTGGTCATTATGCGCGAACTGGTTTACTTGGTCATAAGGTCGGCATTTATCAGTATAGTGGTTTCGATTTTCATGATCTTTATGATTTCTTGGGTCTTTTTCAAAAAAGGCCTGTGGGCATTGCTTTCTATTATGCCTCTTGTTTCTGCTGTTATCTTGAATTTTGGAATGATGGGCCTGTTTGGTGTTGATCTTTCACATATTACTGCGATTCTCTCTGCTATCATCATTGGTGTTGGTGTCGATTTTTCCCTTCATTACATCGCACAATATCGAAATATTTCAAAAAGTGGTGTTCCTTCTGATAGTCTGACGCGCGAAGTTGTCGAAGATGTGGGTTATCCCATCATCCTAGACGCAGTATCGAATATGGGGTTTGGAGCCCTGTTGTTTTCGGTCTTTGTTCCTA
>PBXZ01000168.1:0-16713 GCA_002729415.1 Candidatus Poribacteria bacterium
ATGACTTTGTTCAACATGAACCCACGGCAGGAGCTCCAACAGAACTGAAAACGAATGTTTATTTACTTTATGACGAAAATCAGCTTTACGTAGGATTTGAATGTTATAAGCCTGATATGGATAAATTAATGGCAAACGAGACACGTCGTGATTCACGATTCTTTCTTGACGATTATGTTGCTGTTTATTTGGATACTTACCTTGACCTTCGAGATTGTTATGGATTTGAATTGAATGCACTGGGGACCCAAACAGACCGAAGAATTCAAAACGAAGGGGCAAACAGTGGTCGTCGAGGATCTGATAGGGCTTGGGATTGCGACTGGGATGGTCAAGCAATCCAACAAAAAGATAAATGGACTGCTGAATTTTCGATCCCTTTTGCTGAGTTACGTTTTGCGAAAAAGGCTGATAGTATTTGGGGGATTAACTTTTGGCGTCAGGACAGATCAAGCAGAGAAGATGTCTCTTGGTCAGACCTTAATGGTAGGGAGTATGCTGTTTCAAAGTTTGGTCATTTGATAAATTTGGAAGTTGAGAACCTAAACACAAGAAAACCTTTAAAGGTCAAACCGTACGGGACAATCATGCCTCAGAAGATAGGAGACCAAAAATTCAAAACTGAGCCAGCTGTTGGCATTGATTTCCGGTATCCATTATCTAACTTAGCTTTTGATTTCACTCTGAATCCCGATTTTGCGCAAATTGAGGCAGATCCGGATATGGTCAACTTGACAGACATCCCACTACGCTTTGCTGAAAAACGTCCTTTTTTTCAGGAAGGAAACGAAATATTCCAAACACCAATTGAACTTTTTTACAGTCGGCGTGTTGAAGATTTGAAACAAGGAGGGAAAATGGCCGGCAAAATCGGTAATTACAACGCCGCTTTCGTTTTGGCACAAGCTGGACCAGAAGATATAACCCGCGAAGTAGACATAGGAGAGTTACCGTTAGGCAATTATGCTTATTCAGTATTTCGTTTACAACGGGAGTTTGGTCAATCAGCAACAGTTGGATTGCTGGGGGTCAATAAGCAGAATGGGAGTGACTACGATCGTACGTCCGGAATTGACGCCCGATTTGTGTTACCTGAAAATTTAGAAATGAACTTAGAATATGCCAGCGAGTGGAAAGCTGGATTGGCGCAAGAGCAAGCTACCTTTGCTGAGCTCTCACGAAAAGCAAACTTCTTTTCTTTCAAAGCTAGGTACTTTGATGTTGGAGAAAATTTTAATCCGGAAACAGGTTTTATACCTCGCGTTGATCGTCGAGGTATAAATCTACTAACTAGTTTGGAAAAACGTTGGAAAGGACGAATCCAATTCCTTCGTAGTGCTCCGGAATATGAGCGTTTATACAATCATCAGGGGACGCTNACNAACCATAGATTCAAATTTGAGAATATCATAGGTATTAGTAACATGTATTTTTTCTTAAGTCCAGAATGGTACTATCATCTAGAGGACGATGGTGAAAAATTTACCGATCGAACGCTTGATTTTTTTTGTGGTTGGTTCCCACCCAAATGGATTTCTGCACGAACCAGAGGTTCTTTCGGAATACGCAGTGGGCACGAGAGTTTATTCGTAGGCCCAGAAATCACTATTCGTCCAACAGACAAATTCAGCTTAGAGATCCAACAGCAAAGGTTAATCGAAGATGCAACGCTGGTTGAGTCGACAACGCGTGTAGCGCTCAATTACCAGTTTGACCAACGTATATACGCAAGATCTACCTTGGAGCAGACCATCGAAAAAGACAGACGTTTTTTCGCCCTCTTTGCTTATGAATACAAACCTGAAAGCAATTTCTTCATTGTCTACAACAACTATCACTCAAAAAATGGTGAGAACGAACAAATCCTATTTGTAAAATTAGTTTACTTACAGAAACTGTTCGGATAAATGCTGCCAAGCCCCATTTTTTTTTAGGACATGGATTGAAAGATGAGAAAGAAACTAATCTGGTTAGTTAGCATGGCGATAATTAGTACAATACTGGTCTATTTTCAAGACCACTACAAACAATTAGCAAACAAGCATCGACAAATTTCTGCTTCGCGAATTATTGGGTTACCTAGTAAATGGGTTGGTAGTATTTTTGAACTTAAAGATAGTGAACCCTCAGGAATTACCTATCATCCTTTGCGAAAAACTCTATTTATTGTTAGTGATGAAGGAAATTTGTATGAGATTCGAACTAATGGAGCGCTTATTCGTACGAAGTTTATGGGACAAGCAGATTTGGAAGGAATCACTGTAAATCCTACGACCGGATTTCTCTACGCAGCAGTTGAAGGTGAAGACACAATTATTGAGATTGATCCATCATCTTTCAAATTGACACGNAAATTTCNTNTTAACCGNAACTTTGANGGGCGAGAATTACTTAAAACAGGAGGTATGGGGTTAGAAGCAATTGTTTTTATTCCTAANCCTTTGCACCCTGAGGGCGGGGTTTTTTGGATCGGTAATCAATCATTNAGTTTGAAACCCAACCGAGANCCGTCCGTTATCTGTGAAATNGTGATTCCGATAAATTCAANAGATATGAAGAAGGAAGGGNAAATCACTGGTTTTTTCCCTTCTAAGATCATTGATATTTCNGGGCTTGATTATGATACTTCGCGTGAATGCCTCATTGTTGTNAGTGATACAACAAATCTTTTNATGGAAATTAAACTAAACGGGGACATTCTCCATCAATACTTACTTCCCGGAAGTGATCAGGAAGGAATTGCATTAGACGATCTAGGATTTNTGTACATTGCCCAGGAAAACGGACAAATTATCAAAATAGAAGATTACCGAAATTAACGAGTTTAGTTTTTAATCCCCACACACGCAACAAGAACAGATCTTAAGAACACAATTGGCCAGAGATGACGAAATGGCTTCCTAGAGTAGCTACCATATAGATCCAAAGCCTCCAGCCCCAGGAAAGAGAGAACACCCATCTCACGTCCGAGATTGGATAATGAGATTTATGGTTGATTTGAAATTTAGGAATAAGAAGACGTGGAATGAAACAATTATTTTTCCCGAACAAAATCAAATTGATTTTGTCTAGAGCTGTGTGGGAAGGTACCTATAAACTTGTTCAAAATGAGATAATATAGAGAAATCCCGAAAATGTACTTGTCACGTTATTATGTCTTAATTTTTCAGTTTGTATCCGGAGATAAATCATGAAAAACCTGCGTTACATGATGTTGTCTTTCGCTGTTCTTTTTACCATATCAGTCATCGCAAGAAGCGAAAATCCAATCACCATTTTACCATATTCAGATTTTGGTTTGACTGAAAGACAAGCTGCAGCCCATTTGTTAAATCGTTTCACTTTCGGAGCTCGTCCAGGTGGAATTGATCAATTACTCGAAATGGGATTGGAGACTTGGTTTGAGAGGCAACTTGATGCCAATTTGTCCTGTCCAAAGTTGGATGAACGTTTATCAAAACTCCAATCAATACATATGTCTACCGAACAAATCCTAAAGGTATACCCACCAAATGGTGCAGTGAGGTCAATGGCACACCGCGAAGGTGTCATCGATCGCAACGATCAAAATGCCAAGCCAACGGAAGTTCGCCAAAAGCTAAAAGAGTTTTCAAAAGAAAAAGGGTTTCGACCACAACGTGAACTGTTAGATGAATTAACCGCCCAAAAAATCCTTCGGTCAGTTTACAATGAAAACCAACTTACAGAAGTACTCACCGATTTTTGGTTCAACCATTTCAATGTGTCAATCACAGATAATCAGGCTAAACCTTGGGTTTTGTCCTACGAACATGAAGCTATTCGTCCCTATGTGTTAGGACGTTTCCGGGATATGCTCGGTGCGACAGCCAAGCATCCAGCGATGTTATATTATCTGGACAATAACCAATCCAATGCGTTACCTGATGCAACGCCAAAAGCATTAAGAGAACAAAGTCGAAAGAGAAAACAGAGGTCGAAGAAAACATCGACATTAAATCGTAGTTCAACAGAGAAAGTAATGTCGGATTCTCAGATTATGATGTCAGATTCCTCGGTAAATCCGAAGACTCTCAAACGCGGCATTAACGAAAATTATGCACGTGAGTTGATGGAGCTTCACACGCTAGGAGTCGAAGGAGGATACACCCAAAAAGATGTTGTCGAGGTTGCTCGAGCATTTACTGGTTGGAAAGTAAACCGGAAAAGTAAACGCAAAAATGGAAAGCCTAAAAGCATTATACAAGACGGTGATTTCCAATTTGTACCTTGGAATCATGATGTTAAAGAGAAAATTATCCTAGGACAAAAGTTCCCCGTTGGAGGCAGAATAGAAGAAGGACAACGTGTGTTAGGTATGCTGGCTGAACACCCCTCAACCGCCAAACACATTTCACGAAAACTGGCAACATACTTCGTTTCTGAAGATCCTCCAGCAACTCTTGTTGATCGGCTTGCTAAAGTGTTTCTGCAAAAAGATGGTAGTATCAAAGCACTAATACGGGAAATTTCAGTCTCGCCTGAATTTTGGCGTGGTGAAAAAAAACACAAAACCAAATCTCCTATCAGATTAGCAGTAAGTGCGTTACGATCAACTGGAGCAGATATAAAAAAAACCCGACAGCTAGCACAATGGATAGCTAAGATGGGGCAACCCTTATATGCCTGTAGACCTCCTACTGGTTATCCAGATCGAGGAATGTTTTGGATTAACACTGGAACGATACTGAACCGAATGAATTTCGGCATAAGTTTAGCATCCAACCAAATCCAAGGCATTCGCCTGAATTTAGCGGATCTTGGGCCTGACACCGAGCTTGGCAGTAATAATAAATCCCCTGCTGTCTATGCCAGTCTACTTCTTCCAGAACGAGACATTACTAAAATGTGTCAACGTTTAGAACAACAAATAATATCTATTAGTGATAAAGAGAGAAAAAACACGAAAAGCAAAAACATAAAAAATATTAAGCGAAGAAAAGCAAAAATCGCAGCAAAGAAGAGAGGACAAAAACAGTTGATTGTCCAAGCTGTTGGCGTTATCCTTGGATCTCCTGAATTTCAGACCTATTAACAAAATAAGGGAGGAAAAACATGTGGACACGCAGAGCCTTGCTAAAAACGGGTGGAATTGGTCTTTTCTCAGTTTCAATCGGTGGAATACCANTTTTTTTGAATCAAGCTGTAAAAGCGGCAAAAGGAGTTAGCCTAAATCGAAAAACACTGATTACAATCTTTCAGCGTGGGGGAATGGACGGTTTGATGGCAGTTGCTCCTTTCAGTGATCCGATGTTGCCAAAACTGCGTCCCAGCCTTTCAATGAAAGTCGCTCCTTCCTTTTTAATTGATTTAGACGGCATATTTGGTTTGCACCCTGCCTTTAGTTCCATGGAACCACTCTTTCAATCCAAACAGCTAGCCATTGTTCACGGTGTTGGATCTCCATATCCAACCCGCTCGCACTTTGATGCTCAGGATTATATGGAAACAGGGACACCTGGCCGAAAAGGTACAACGTCCGGTTGGCTCAACCGAGCGACTGGACTCCTTGGCCACGAACGATCCTCTTTTCAAGCCGTGTCGGTTACAAAAATTCTACCATTATCATTATATGGAAACCAACCAGCTTTGGCAATTGCAAGTCTAGAAAATTTCGATATATTAGAAAAAAAGCGACAAAAGGCAAATAATAAGGTAAAGGTACAACAGATTACTGATAGCTATCAAATGATTTATCGAGATGCTTCCCAAGATCTGCTTCGTCGCGCTGGGAATGAAAGTTTTGAAGCTATTGAACAATTAAAGTCAATGGTGATCTCGGATTATCGTCCTGCCAACGGTGCTTCCTATCCGAAATCACCACTTGGAAGAAGCCTTCGGCAAATTGCTCAATTGATCAAAGCAAATGTAGGGTTAGAGATTGCCTTTGCTGAATCGCGAGGCTGGGATACACACGCACGACAAGGTACAATCGAAGGTTCNTTCGCCAGAAAAGGCANGGATTTTTCCCAATCAATTACTGCCTTATGGANAGATCTTGGCGATTACCAAAACGATGTTGTCTTGATGACAATGACCGAGTTCGGTCGAACTGTCAGCGAAAANGGNTCCGGAGGGACAGATCACGGTCGNGCTTCCTGCCTTTTTGTTCTTGGAACTCAAGTGGATGGAGGGAAAGTTCATGGAAACGTTCCGCATCTCGTTCCGGAAGCTTTAGATAGAAGACGCGACTTGCCGGTGACAACAGACTTCCGCTCGGTATTTTCCAACGTAGCGGGAACACACCTCGATATTTCTGATGATCAAGCACTATTCCCCGACTGGACTGGAGAACGACTCCCATTACTTAAGACGTAATGTTTTACCTCGTAAGGCACAGAGATTTTGGCCAATAAGACCGGAATAGATTCCTAGCTTATATCATGGTAAATAAAAAATATCAGATTTAGAGAATACTTGACTTTCCAAGTAGATTAACATAGCATATCCCATTGGGCGTAGCGAGATTACCGACTCTATACTCTCCGTGCGGCTCAGTGGTCACTAACTAGATGTATAGTTTGTTGGATGACGCATCAGTATGAAAGAAGTTGATCCAATAATATTCCATGCGACCCATAAATATATGCNTGAAGCGCGCTTTGTCCATACACCTGAAAATGAGATCGGATATGCAGTATATATTACGTTACATAAACACACTGTATGGGAACACTACGGCGCTATCTTCCACATGTCGACTGACTAACCGTGGGAGAGAAAAGAGAGAATCATGGATTCATGTAAAGAATAATTCTACAATGAAAGGATAGATTAAAATGGCCAAAGCATTACCATTGATAGCTTACCCTGATCTTGAAAGCAGGGTCAATGCTTTAGAAAATGACGGATATGTCTATCTACCCAAAGTTATTAATGGGGAAGAAATTGTTGAGTTAAAGGCGGCTATGGATCGCTTAGACATAATACCCGAGAGTTTTGATAAACATGGCACTCCTGAAAACGGTGGGTTTCTAAACAAGCACATCAATAATGCGTTCAATAGGGAAATTACGTTTCTACAATATCTTGACAAACCAGAAGTCATCGAGATAGAAGAAGCAATTCACGGAAAAGATTGCCATGTCATTGGAATGACTGCTTGGACAACAGGACCAGGACGACCAGATCAAACACTACACACCGATTGGCTGCCCATAAGTTTACCCGAAGATATTGTTGCCGATCCAAGAGTTAAAATACCAGTTTTTATTACTACCTGTCATTACTATCTAAATGACATGTACAACGAACTTGGACCGACAAACTTTGTTACTGGTAGCCATAATTCGGGCCGATCACCTAATGGTGAGACAGAATGGAAAGGGGGAGAAGAACGAAGTATCATGTGCAATGCTGGTGACGCCGTAATTTTTCGTAGTGAAGTATGGCATCGAGGAACTGCCAACACTAGTGATGAGAATCGTTATCTTTTACAGGTTCACTATGCACATCGGATGATTACACAGAAATTTCCGCCTTATTTGAACAAATTTCAGTTTAATGCAGGGATGCTTTCCCAAGCAACAGCCCGACAGCACCGCCTACTTGGTGATCACAATCCAAGTAATTATGATTGAGAAAGGTTATTGAGGTTATTGACACAATTTTTAATTTCCTGTCCATCAACCGCGTTTTTGATCTGCTTGGCAGCTTTGTATCGTAGCTCCGTATATGCCTCAGCGGAATAATAGGCTACGTGTGGGGTGACAATCAGTCTATCTTCCAGCCACTCTGCATCGTTCTCGTAATCAACGACTAACTGTTGTTCACTACTATGTCCTTCAATGGGTAGAACATCCAATCCGCACGCTTTAACCTTTCCTGATTTCATTGATTTGTACAGTTCATTCAAGTTTATAATATCACCCCTAGCAGTATTAATCAGGATACAATCATCTCTTACTTTTCTAAGGAAATCACTTCCAACCATCCCCCGCGTTTCTTTAGTTGAAGGTGCATGTATTGATATAATATCGCACTGCTCTAAGAAGCCTTCCAAAGTATCTGCCCTTGTTATACCTAACGCTTTATCGTATCCATCGTCAAGATAAGGATCATAGAAAACAATGTTCATTCCAAAAGATTTACATCTGATTGCAACCGCTGTTCCTATTCGTCCTAACCCAATGATTCCAATGGTTTTTCCTGATAGTCGGAAAGTTATATTATCGTTTCTGTCCCAGTTCCTTTTTTTAATGGCTTGTTGATAACTTGGTATACTTCTCACCAAAGAAAGCAACAAACCTAACGTGTGATCAGCAACCTCTTCAGTGCCATAATCAGGAACATTACATACAGCGATGTTTCTTTGCCTAGCCACAGCTAAATCAATATTATCATAACCAACACCAAGTCTAACAATTATCTGGCAGTTCTCTAATTTGGACAAAAGCTCCGCATTATAATCCATCAAATGAAAAGCTAATATGCCGTGAGATTGTTTCCATATCTCATCTGGTATCTCATTGGCATGCTGTGCTTCTCCAACTATTATGTTGTATTGTTCTCCAAGGGTATCATGTTCTATTTGTGCTGGTGGTACTACCACATCAGGTATCAATATATTTTTCTTCATATTATTGTATTTTATCAATTTCCTCTCTAATACGATTAAATTCACCTGCACAAGGTATGTATACAACACCAACACAGATAACATATGATAGCATATGGAATTGAAGTATCAGTATCAAAACGCCTATAGAATATCGGTCATAATCATCTCATTGTTCTCATTTTTTATAACCGNAGNATTATTGATGACATGTATTTAATCTANAAGGAGTTTATGATGGCACAATTACGCATTGCGATTGTAGGAGTAGGNGCTTACGAATCTTCAAGGGCAAGAGAATATTTGGCAACGATTCAGAAGTTAAAAGATCTCTATTCGATTTGTGCAATCTGTGATCGCAACCAAAAGTCATTGGAAGAGGCANGTGCNCAATTTCAGGTTGCTTGCCGTTACAGCAACTTTGAGAAAATGCTGTTTATTGAAAAACCTGATGTGGTTTTTGTCCTTGTTCCAACCGATGGCCAAATAGTCTTTGCTTTAACCGCCGCAAGACACAAATGTCATCTAATTACTGAAATTCCCTATTCACTTACCTTGGATTTTGGCGATGCGGTTGCTGAAGCATGCCATCAAAACGGAGTCAAGTGGGAAATAGCTGAGAATGTCTGGCATTGGCCTAGCGAACAGCTAAAACAAAAAATTGTGAGAAAAGGATTATTGGGCAAAATTACTCATGCACGGCTTTGGTACAAGTCAGGTAGTTATCATGGGTTCAATGCTATACGGATGATTCTCAACAGCGAACCAANACNAGTACTAGGATTTGCCAAAGAGTTAGACATGCAGTCTTATGATAGTTATGGAGGTCAACAGGAATCAAAAATCTGGTGGGAGAACGGCGTTATCGAGTTTGAGAACGATGTAACCTGTCTATATGAATCATCTTCTGCCTCAGGNAAATGGGGAAANCATTGGGAGATTGAAGGTACTGAAGGATATCTGTCGGGAAACGAACTGGTGCTTCATTCTGNNCGGANAACATATNCATTTGNGGAAACTTACGATCAAATTGGAGGNGANCGTGTTCTCGCTGCNATCGGCATTNGTCAAAGTANGTCGAGTTCCANCTTCGATCCAATTTTGTGGGAGAATCCATTCAAACAGTATGGTATTTCTGCAGCCGATGATGTGGCGAAAGCCAGCATCTTGNATAGTCTACATCAAGCTGTAACGACAGGAGCGAACCTGGAATATGGACAAAGACACGCACGTCGGGACATGGAGTTGTGGATAACACTTCGTAAAAGCGCAGGTCTTAATAACATATGGATAGATATACCTTTGACCAAGCCAACAGATTTAGAGAAACGTCTCCGTAGTGAATATATAAAAAATTATGGAGGAGATCCAGTCACAGATACCAGAGATTTATTGCAGTCATCTTTCAGTAGGTTAAGTGTTATGTGGTCAGTCGCCGGTTGGTTATAGACAGTAGCATTTAATAATGTCAATGATCAACGCAATATCATCACGAGCGGACTCTAACGAAGTACGACACTGAACTTCATTAGCAATGCAATCGTGAAAGTGACGAAGTTCCTGCATGAAGGAGCTATGCCAGTCAATAACTGGTTCGCTTGCATAGCTTGTACCTGCTTGGTCAATTCCTTGAATGGTAAGTTTAGATGGAATGCCGCGAGAAAATCCAGTTGGATAGGAAAGGATGACACGTTTGTCATTGCCATAGATCTCCAACGTTTCCTTGAAGTCCCAAAGATCAGGTAGATCTACCCAACTAGCAACTAAACGGTAACCTGCTGGATACTCTAGTGTAAACGTAATTGCTCTGCCATGCCGCCAGATTTCTGTGCTAACAACTCGTTTTGGCATACCTAACATGACACGCATACCATAGATGTCATGGATCATACTTCCAGAGAGCAAACCAAAAGCACCCTGAACGTGTGGCTCTACATCGCCGATGGCCTGTCTAGAACTACCGCTGTAGACTTTAATATCTGCTGATTCTTTTTGCTGAGTAGGAGAATTCTGAATCATATCATCAAAACGACGAACATCAAACTGACGCATATGCAAATCATTATTGGGATGTAAATGATTCACTTGAACAAACTGGATATTGTCCATGGTATCAACTTCTCGTTTGGCTTGGACAAAAGCAGGGTCATATACTTTCATATAACCAACTTGTCCGACTGTCCCAGCTTTTTTTTGAGCAGTAATAATTCTATCCATCTCCTCTAAAGAAGAACATAAAGGTTTTTCAGCAAAGACATGCTTACCAGCTTCAAACGCTGCCACCACAGCTGTGGGTCTATAACCACCCGCACAATGTAGAATAGCATCTACATCACTGTCCAACACTTCATAATAATTGGTAGAAAACTGGGGCACATTAAATTTGGTAGCTACGTATTCAGCTGCTCCAG
Organism: Candidatus Poribacteria bacterium; assembly: GCA_002729415.1. Classification (GTDB taxonomy): domain Bacteria; phylum Poribacteria; class WGA-4E; order WGA-4E; family UBA9662; genus UBA9662. The sequence continues at coordinate 10,987 of PBXZ01000168.1, forward strand.
GCGACAGGTCGCAAACTATTTTCACATCAAATAGATCATGCAAATCAATCAGATTTGGCATATGTTGAACTTGAGCAATAGCACCACATCCAATGACACCAATTTTTAAAGTTTTCACGGTTCGAATCTCCTAGAAGCTAGTGTCAGCCGTGCGGTAAGTAACAGAATTCCAACTGTCAGCTAGTCCATACATTTGTTGAAACATAGGGTAGATAGCCTTCCAAATTTTGTCACGGGCTTCTAGGGCGGCTTCCTTGTCGCTACCAGCTAGCAGGGGTAATTGTTTACACTGAACCTGATATGCTGATTCAACAACAGCCATTAGCGCATCAGCTGCTTGTTGTTGACTTTCTACCAATTCATTGATGGGAGTAGTTTGATCATTTGGTATATCCCAAGCGCCGGATGAATTGAAATGAAGAGGTGCTTTGGTGCCTTCATCAACCCAACTAGTGTGAGTAGGTTGAATATGTGGAGTAACGGAAAGGTAGATAATCACAGGCTCATCACCAACGTTCCTAACTGTGTGAATTTCATCAACTAATGCGACACACATCTGTCCCGGTTCTAAAACTTGTATTTCTCCTTCAATCTCAAATTCCGCTTTCCCCTGCAAAACCAGAAAGATCTCATGCCCTAAATCATGTGAATGCCCCTTCCCTCGTTGATCGCCCCCACTGAGGCTACCAACCTCAAGACGTATAAACCTAGCACGAATCTGTGGGGTTACCAACAAGTTTCGGATATCTTTACGATAGTCGTATACTTCAAAGCTCATGTTTAACTCCTGAATAGATTTGCATTGGCAAGTCTAGTTACCCATCATGTTGAAATAAAATTCAAAGGCTACTAATAGTTTCTTGCACGATTGGGACTAACCAAACCTACAGACTAATGTGATATAAGATTCCAGACAATCTAACCGTCGATCATACAATGTTGATACAACTTTGTCAATAAATGCCCAATTAGATGATGATAAAACTTAGAGATTTGTTTTTTTAAACCTAACGGTATTCGCACTGGCCAAGCAATTCGTTATGTTTAAAACCCCCTCCAAATCTGCTAGAGCACGGATTATATTGAGCGAAAAGACAAAACAGCATAAAATATTTCATGGAATCTGAGTATCATTTCAACCATTAAGAGTCTTTACTCGAACTATGAAATATAGATTAAAATGGGAGCAATTAAGGATAACAGTAACAAGTTAGACGGAACGAGATAATGCAACGAAAGATAATTTTCGTGCCTGTCTGGCAGATAAAGTTAGAAGCAGAGAGATAACCCGTCTTGAGGCAGGACAACCTATCACCAGAAAATTACGAATCAGCAACAGGAGCGCGGTGGCTCTATGACTAAAGCACAACGTGATTTCGGATGTAACTGGGCCAAAAGGTTAAAAACGGTCATATCAATTATGAAGAAACAGTTAGGCGATATCACCAAAGATTTTCAGGTTATGACACCAGTTCTAAAAATAAAGAAGAATAGCCGAAAACAAAACAGCAATTATCCAAGATGACCTACTGCAAAAAAGATTTTCGATGCTAACATTCCTGTCTTTTTGTAATCATGATATTTGCTGGCAAATCTGGTAGGCTTGATTGCGGTTCCAACCGGAATATTGTTCTTCCAGCGCTTCTAAAGTTTGCTTCGTGTAGTATGGATGTCCAGCTGGAGGAAACCGGAAAAGCTCTCGCTCTTTAGCAGAAAGGGAACCAATGAACTCCCGGAAATGTGTGTTTCGACCAACATTAGTATAGTGCAGGACACCCTCCCAATAGTGATCCGCTCGACCAAAGGCAAATTTCCAGACGTAACGCTGGCCATCTTTTCGATTATAATCACCAGCTGAGTGCCAATTATAGTTAGTAAAGATGGCTACAGAACCTCCTGATGCGACAAATTTTTCAGCACGGCTTAAATCTTGCCCATCCGATGTTTTGACTAAATGGGTTGGTGCTTGATCTTCATCTACATCTTCCAGATAAAACCAGAAATTGAGCTGACTATGATGTAGATCAGATTGACTGGGAGGAAGTAGCGAGTTATTGCCGTTATCTACATGCGGTATACCTGAATCAGGAAATCCTTTAAAGCCAGGGTATCGAACCATAGCTAAGCCTGGACGATAGTGAATATGTTCTGTTCCTAACCATTCACGAGCAAACCGAACTGCCTCCGAATTGACAATGGCTTGATTGAGACACTGCTCAGGGTATGGAAAGTAGGTTGAATCACTAGTGACTGACTTATCTTCTAGTTTTTCCCATGGAGGGAGAAGGCGACGGATAGCACCTGCCATTTCCGCTCGTTGTACTTCTGGAAGAAAATTGTGGACAATTACATAACTGTCCTTTTTTAGTGTTTCAAAGTGTGCATCGGTTAATACGACTGTCATAAACTTCTCTCTCGAAACGCTTAGAATTCGTCTTTTTAATGATTATATTTGTCTAAAAAAACTGATGTGTTTTAATCTACTAAAGCTTGATAAACTAAAGCTTGGAAATCTCTTTCCGGTACTTGGAAATAACTTAATCGTTGGGACATGAAGATACCAATGATCTTCTCCCTAGGATCTACCCAATAGTAGGTTTTAGCCGCTCCAGCCCATCCAAATTCACCCACTGAACCTGTCAAGTTGGTTTGAGCAGGATCTATGCACACCCGTGATCCTAAACCGAATCCATATCCTGGCCACATAACAAGGTCATGAAGTCCAAATGGTAATAGGGTTAGTGGCAAGTGGTTACAATTCATCAACTCAACCGTTTTTCTGCCTAAGACCCTATTGCCATCTAATTCACCGCCATTGAGGAGCATCTGTGCAAATCGAAAGTAATCATCAATTGTCATAAAAAGGCCGTGTCCCCCACGGGCATGATTCGGGTTGTCATAAGGATAAGTATTTGTCAAATCCAGTAATTTATTTGGTTCAGTCATAGTTGCCGATATTAATTCGTCAAAACCAACATCCTTCCCAAGTAAGTCAATGTTGCCAAAAATATCTACTATATTTGATGTTTGAGCCGTTTCAACCTTGAATCCGGATTGATCCATTCCCAATGGTTCAAATACACGATCTTGTAGGAAATCACTCAGCGGACAATTGGAAATCACTTCTAGTAGATGTGCTAACACATCAATGGAAACACTATAATGCCACCTTTCACCTGGATGAAACAATAGCGGATGATCTGCGATTGACTGTACTGTATCAGATAGGCTGACTGAAGCATCAGTTAATAACCCTGAAGCTCGATATTTTTTCGCTACGGCATCAGCTAGAAACGTATATGAGAGGCCCGATGTATGAGTAAACAAATCTTTGATCGAAATTTCTCTCAGAACCGGCACTAATTTCTCCTTATCCCCATCTATCTCCAGTACTTTTTGATTAGTAAACTGAGGCAGATATTGTGATAATGGCTGATCAAGATGAAATCGTCCTTCTTCATGCAACATCATCAGGGCAGTACAGATAATAGGTTTTGTCATAGAATAAACCCTGAAGATAGCGTTCGTTGAAATTGGTGTGTCAACTTTGGTATTCATCAGACCAATCAAAGACCGGTGTACAATTTGTCCTCGACGTGCCACTAATGTGCTGATCCCCGCAATATCACCATTATCAATATAAGTGTTTAGCCTAGGTTCAATTCGGTTTAGACGTTGATGACAAAACCCAAGTTTTTCTGGTTCATATACATCCATTTAATCAACCTCCCCGTCAGTAGTTCGTTCGGATTTATAAGTTATACAAACCATATTACACAGTTAAAGTGTGGTAAACAACTAGTAAGGATAAGAGCTCTTGATCCATCCCTATTCACTGATAAAGGATATGACAATCAGTTGACATTTGTCAACTGTTGCCCTACTCTATCCAACCTTAGGCTATATTTTATTCTAAACAGAAATTCATTCAAAAAAAACAGTTTCAAAACGATAAGGGAACGAGCTTTGAGTCCAGAAAATGAAGTTGATTACACCTCGCGTGTTCCACAATATACATTTGCTGATACATTAGCAGAACAAGAAGCACAACTGGAAACCAACCCTCTGATGCTACGATTGATTGAGGCAAGAAAATCAACAGCAGGGGACCTACATCGGCCTATCTACCATTACGTCAATCCAGAAAATACACTTAACGATCCCAATGGTCTCTGTTTTTGGCAAGGTCATTGGCATCTTTTCTACCAAGCATATCCACCTGAAGATCCACGTCAACACTGGGGACATGCTATTAGTGATGATCTCATTCATTGGCGGGATCTACCATATGCTATTTATCCGAACCCTGAACACTGTTGTTATTCCGGCGCCACTTTAGTAGAAGATGACCGGGTAATCGCCATCTATCATGGAACGAAAGTCGGAAACATGGTGGCGGTATCGAGCGATCCTTTGTTACTAAACTGGGAGAAAGTTACTGGTAAAGCTGTTATTCCGGCAACAAGTCCAGACGGTACACCTCTCCCTTATCGTGTATTTGATCCATGTATTTGGAAGAAAGATGATACCTATTACTCATTATCAGGTGGTACTTTGCCTGACGGCCCAGGAGGTAAGCCAATTCGCGCTAATTTCCTGCTTCGCTCGGCAGACCTTGCTAATTGGGAGTACCTACACCCGTTTGTTGAAGATGACCAGTTCACCATGGTGGGGGATGATGGAGCATGTCCTTATTTTTGGCCGATTGGTGATCGGCACATTTTACTGTTCTACAGCCATATGAGTGGTGGCCAGTATCTTTTAGGTGACTATGACACACATCGTGACAAATTTGTAGTAACAGCTCATGACAAAAACAATTTCGGACCATCAGGCCCTGCCGGAGTACATGCGCCTTCTGCCACTCCTGATGGTAAGGGTGGATTGATAGTCATATACAATATGAACCCAGCGAAACCTTCTCAGGGCTGGAATCAAATTATGACTTTACCCCGACATCTCACACTTATTGGCAAGGATGAATTGGGCATTGAACCTGCTGGTGATATTGAATCACTTCGCTATGACCAGCAGCAGGTCGATAGAATGACTCTGCCAGCCAATCAAGAAGTAGTATTGAGCAACATACAAGGTAACGCTACAGAAATAATAGCCGAAATCGACCCTAAAAATGCACCTCTAGTAGAGCTCAACGTGTTACGTTCACCAAATAGAGAAGAGTTTACTCGTATCGCTTTTTTCAAGGATCGGGGATACAATAAACAAGGTCGACGTTACAGTTGGATTACAATTGATTCGTCTTATTCATCAACTCTGCCAGATGTACAATCGCGAGCTCCTGAGACCGCTCCTGTTTTCATCGAACAGAATGAACCGCTTAAACTGCGAGTGTTCATCGATCGAAGCGTTGTAGAAGTATTTGTTAATGGGAAGCAGTGTGTTGCCATGCGTGTGTATCCCGGTCTGGAAAATAGTGTTGGGGTCTCCTTACGCTCTCAAGGAAGAGACAGTGAACTTAAAAAGCTAGATGCTTGGCAAATGAAAAGCATTTATCAATAGAGAAACTCCATATGTAAATAATCCCCAATCCAGTAGTTTTAATGTATCAACTGAGCCTTCAACCGAATTGACAAAACCTAAAGATTCCATATTCGGTTTAATTAATAGGTTTTGAAAGTTGACGTCTCGTAGCAGGAAGCGGAATACGGTTGGTAAACTGATTGAGGATACTGTCAAGTGCGTTTATTTTGACGGGTTCTGGTAATA
>PBXZ01000169.1:0-7646 GCA_002729415.1 Candidatus Poribacteria bacterium
ACCTTCTGGATGGGGGGATGTACTTCCATGTCTGGTAGTAGCTGTATGATACCCCCACAAGGGGTGGACCGCCGTAGCGCTACATGCACGGAGGTCTGTTCCCTGCAATTATCTTTGGTGTAGTTCTATACCGGGCTTCTGATTCTGTATCTCACTTCTATCATGGCATCTGGATAGGCCACAATTTCTTCGATTTCAATATGCGCAAATCAGCCTTAAAATCAAAAAACGATCGCGAGCAATCAGCTAAGATCTCATTTTTTAAGTTCTGCCCAGGTTACTGCTAATTTGTTGATCGGATCAACAGCCAATAAGAGTTGAAGCCCTTTATTCATCACCGACTGAATATCTTTTGCGCTGAGTGCCCGGTTCCATATGGCAACGTCATCTAAAATCCCGTTCCAAGCAAAATTTCGACCCGCATTGAGTTCACCAATCCACAACGGCGATTTGTTATCGTCTAACACCGCTTTGTCTGGATGAGCGGCTGACACTTCCTCGACCCCATTGAGATACAGTTTGATCTCGCCACCACCTTCAAAGGTGAAAGCAACGTGATACCACTCTTTATCTTTAAGAATCGTGTTGGAGATAATTTGGCCTTTGCTATTGACGCGTGCGTGCATTTTCTGATCAGTCCAAGTAAAGAGGTTATAGCAATCTCCATTTTGGTGACCAATCCGCTTGGAAGCAATCGACATTCCATCGGCACCTTTAATTCCACCGGGCTTAGTCCAAGCGGCAATTGTCAACGCTTTCATCCCGGCTAGTTTGGCTACCGATGGCACCTCAACGACGTTTCCCCCTTTGCCGTTGAACTTGAGTGCCTTCCCAAATTTACCATTCACATGCTCCAATTTTCCATTTATTTTGGGTTTGGCTGGGTTGTCAGAATGATCAACAGGAGTACCCGCCTCTTCAAATGGAAGATACAAAACCAAACCTTGATTGATTTCCGCTACCAAGATAGGCTGATATTGAAATCCAATTATCAGTATGGTCAGAACAAATAGTGAATAAAAGATCTGTTTCATTTCACAATACCTCTCTGATTTATGTCTGGTTGGAAGTTTAATGAAAAAGCATCATCTAACGACTACTTATGTCGGGGGAACTCAGTACTTTAATGAACTCAGGCATTGCAGCTTTACTTACCTTCACCAGTTTCTCAGATGCTTTTAGAACCACATAACCACCTGAAACACCAAGTTGTACAATTAAGTTCCTTCAGTATCTCCTCTATATTCAACCAAGACAACTGCCTCCAACAATTAAGATAACTCCAATGCACTAAACTATTTCATAGTCGCCTAACGTACCATTATCTGCGGTTCCAGCGGCCTTGATTTAACCGTTTGCCTTCGCTAAAAAACGAGGCCCCTAAGCCTTCTACAGATTAAGATGTTTAGCGAACTCTACATCTTTAACACGAATTCGCTCCCAAGGGACTAGCTTAGACATTGTATCACGATTGCCGCATTGGGGTAAAGCGGCGGGTGTTGCTGTACCAATCGGGCTTAGATCACCTGAAGTGGAGGCTCGCTATATCAACCAGCCCTTTAGTGGGAGGCTTATTCTCAAAAGCGACCGGATGTTCTGCGATATGGCTGAGGCTTGGGCCAGTATCTGGTTCTTAGCTAGACCAGCGGCATCAGTAGCAAAGTCCGTGTCTTGGATGTTGGAACGTGAGGCTTCGATATTCTGAGTTTGACTGGTTAGGTTGGACATAGTGAAAGCTAAGCGATTCTGCATCGAACCCAAGCAGCTTCGTTCCTCATTAACCATATCAGTAGCATGATCCAGAGGCGCGATGGTCCTCTAGCGTGGTTAATATCTACTACTTGACTGCCATTCTCAAGCCACTGTCCATCACATCTACTGAAAATACTGTGATCGTCTGCCTCCCAGTAGAGATTAACCAGTTAGGTGCAGAATATCCTCAAGCATATAGTGTAGCTGGCACGTACCAAGGTCACGCCTACTATACCAAAAAACTAAAGGCAATGGAATACCTTTTAGCTGCTTTCCAAAACTCAATACCCTTAACTAGATTACTGATCACCGTTTTAAGTTGGATTTAATATCAGCCCATGCTGTTGATACTTTTTCTCGAGAGCTAACTAGCTTAGGGCCATCTGGACCATATACGATGACTTCATCATATTTGGCAGCAGTACTCCAAGTTGCCAGCCCAACTCTTCCTACACCATCCTGAGAGGTGTCTTCAACTGAAGCAACCTCTTTGTCATTAAGAATTACAGTATAAGATTTAGGAGTATTGACAATCTTAATGTCATACGGATCTCCATATTTGATTGTATCCCCACTATCAGCGCCACCGACTCCTCCCCATGATTCGACTTTTGAACGAGTATTTCCCCATCCTCCAAGATTCCACCAGTATTCAAGGGATGATTTTTGATTCTTCATTCTCGCTGGTGGTTTTTTTAATGCTTTTCCACGCGGTTGCATGAGTCCTCTACAACGAAACATAATCAAAAAGCCTTCTGCTCCCTTGATTGCGTTTCCTTTGACTTCATAGGTATAGTTGTCCCACTTTTCATCCCAATATTCATCTGAAACAACACTCATGCAATTGGGTTCAAGCATAAGTTGGTGGTATTCTTTATTTTTGAATTGCCAATCCCCATATAAGACATGCCACTTCTTTTCCGATTCTTTTGGATTGTCAAAATTGTCCTTGAAATAGATTTGACCGTTACTAACCGATGCTGTTACTGCTAGAACCATCAAAACCCCAACTGAAATTTTGAAAATTTTCATCATCAACCCCCATAAACGAGTTTATTCAGACAATAACTATTATATTCTATTTAGAAGAAGCAAACTAACGATTTCACTGTAGGTCTCCGATCAAACCAAAAGACACGCGCAACTCTACCGCTGTGCGCCAGAAAATCCTGATACACAGAGAAATCCAAAGATTTAGTGCCAACCCCCAACACTTGAGGTTGCGGCCAAGTAATACGCAAGTCGTTAGTATTGCTGTACCAATCTCTAAATTGTAAAAAATGAAGATTAGTTGGAATCCATTTCTATGGCCTGAATAATTAAACTGGTTGCAATCCCATAATTTTCAATTTGGTGAACAATAAAATCTAACAGATGAAGTGCCTCTGTTAGTTGAGAGTTGTCTCTCAATATTCGTTGACATATTTGTTCCGCTTGCTGCAACTGACCTGCTTGATATAGAGAAATAACTATATGTAACCAACTAGACTAAAAGATTGTTTTTGTAGGCTTAGTTGATGTCTCTCTTCACTCGTAGCTGACACTGCCCTTCCAGTAAGCTAATATAGGTTTGACTTAAGCCAAACCTATATTAATTTTGAATAAAGCGTAGACTTTTAGGTCTTCTGCTCCACAATACTCCGTGTTCTTCCAGTAGAAAAGCTATACTTCGTCTGCTCCAGAATCTAAGGATGAAACTTGAACACTTCACTTTCCAAACGTCCTTCTATTTTGTCACTTGGTTTGAATCCGAACTGGGTTAGTACCACTTTGCCACCAAGTGAGCCGATGGGTTGTTTTGAATTGGATACGAACAGCTGCCCTTTTGCGGGGCTAGCGAAAATATCGATCCGATATGACCATTCAGCTTTTTGAAAGGAACGTCTGGGCCGAGGGAATGTGACTTCAACCCACTTGGGCTCGTTTTCATTTGACCACGGGTATTCGAGCCTAAGCGTCACCGAGTCCCTCCCATTACGCTTCAACTGAACTATGGGATTATCGCATGGAAAAGAATCCTCACCCACTTTCAGCCACACATTCGCCTCACCTTTAACTTCTGCAAATCGGCGAAAACTCTTGCTCTTTGTGTCCCATTTGAATCGAGAAGGTAGCCTTNCAATCGCCTATTTTCGATATATAGAGGCCAAATANTTCCCGNGGACNNAGTGTCCATTGGGGAAANCCTNCGTCGATTTCCTNCAGTATATCGACGCGCCGATNGCTAATGAANTTTTTAAATGAAAAGGCACGATCNAATAAAANCCAAGAANCTTTCTGAACACGGTAGGGGTTTATCAGGGTCTGNANATCATCNATTTGCTTNATCAATTTATCTTCATCCCAAACCTCCGTTAATAACCACCGCATTACCGTAAAATATTGTTTCTTNGCTTCCAGGTTTTTGTAGAGACGACGAGGGATGGCAGCGTCGGCTTTAACTGATTTGGGGGGAACAAAGCCTCGTTGCCAAAACATNTTACGATCGGTAGCCAATTGATCCATCCCCCAAGGAAGAAAAAAAAGTTGNTTCGATTCCTTGTCGAAATAGACGAAGTAATTGTTTNTGTTNCTGACATAACCATCCCAATGTCCNATCAAAACCTCCATCGCCCAGTAGCNATAGAAGNGANCCATGTTCAAGTANCTACCAAGATTNCTCAAAAGCGACTCATCGTTNGANGCCAATGCAACACAGGCTTGCTCGATGTTTGAAATAGCCTCTTCCNCCCCAAATTTCCGCTCGAAACGGACAACCGATTCCAACTGAAAATCACAGACAGTGCCTTCATACAACGTGCCCTTGGCATTCGAGAACGCTCTACGGAACATGTGTTTNTCGAGCGATTCAACATTCGAATAAATCCCTAGTGACTTGCCATTCAAGCTGATCAGNGCGAGGTTACAATGCGATGCCGGNAAGCCTGCTGTCCGAAAGANTTGGTAGCCGATGAGTTGATGAATTCTCGAGCCGTCCTGTCTGTTGTTGTTCAGTGTCAATGTGTCGACACCAGCGAACATTTTCTTCTTATCGTATTTATCAATTTTAACCTTGAACGATGGACGATCTTGATCAAGTGAACCGACGAATCCTTTCTTGCGGATGGCGACCTTGCCGACATCAGTGCCATCAATAACCATGTTGGCAGGAAAATAGCTGAATGGCTTCTTCTGCTCCGATGGTGGAATGTCCGTACGCAGGGTTTTGACTAAGGATCGGTGCTGCAACCTCAACTTGTTCCAGTCCTCAACATCAATCTGAAAATCAATCTTGACCAATCGTGCGGTGTCAAAAAANACTTTAAAACTGTAAGGTGCGCGGTCAATTCTCTCAGCACTTACACTTATCGTTAGAAACAGGCAAAGAAACAAGCTACTAAACAGACGAAGTAATATTTCAGAGAAGACTATTTCCTGGCACTTCTGCAGACCTTTATCAACCCTCGCTTCGTCAATATATAGATTTATAATAACATCAAATAAACATTGTTTTTTTAATATCATAAACCTCTCACCTGAATTCGTTTTACTCAATGTTGAAAAAAACAGAATTGTTAATTATCTTTGTCTAAGAAGTCTCTGACTTCATTTCCCATTAACTGATGTAACAGAGAGAAAGATAGCATGAACTATAGCAGTTTCTAATCCTGAAATCTCGGGTANGNCATTGAAACAAGAATGGCAAATCTGATAAATTTCAGACTATGAGAAGCTATGAGGAAATGCCCTGTGGATTCTAACCACAGCTTAAATACTACGAGCTAACTTGATCATGACATCCAAATAAGGTGCTAACTGTAATCAGCGATTTGCTTCTTTAGGTCTAATCGCTACCTCGTTTTGATCCATCCCCATAATTGGGATAAGCGTATCGGCATCTGAGCAGATAGGTTCTGTTTTTGGTCTCCATCAATCGCGGCTGCAAACAACACCACATAGTTGTTCATCTGACCTNCCGCTGGTGGGTCAGCGTTTCCCCCCAAAGTACATCTCCCTTTTGGAAGATCTTTTTTGCCTCGATATAGTATGAAGAAACCCATATTGGCCTCATTGGTTTCGATCCTAGTCTCCATGCGCTCAAAATTATCAGACAACCATTTCGGAGCTTTGCCTTTTTTAATATGATCTCCCCGACTATCCCTACAAACCCACAATCGGACGGATCGATCAGTAGTAAACGTCAAAAACGCTTTCCCCTTGCTTTTATGATCAGAGTTCGCAGTCATCAGATAACTTAAACCTAAAACAATTTTCGGTACATTGATAAACTTGAGATGATCTCGGTCAGTGTAGATTCGGGCCTGATTTTGGAGGGGCGTCCCTCCAACTTTATATTTCTGACCACTGGCGGTCTTAATTTTGGTAATTTTCAAACCAATGGGTGGTTGTGCCTGTTGGGCGCCCTCCAACCTAACTGTCCAAAGTAGAAGGAGAAATGCAACTGACCAATGGAAGTTCAAACACTTCACCAAATCATAAAGACCAAAGGGAAAAACCCATAACCCTAATATTTTTTTATTCATTTCGCTTTTTGTCATAATTGAGCCTGAAATCCATGAGAAATTAATTATATCATAGCCAATCCCAGTTGATNACCCGATCATAAAGAAACATACCGGAATTCAATTCCTAAAATTATTCTCAGAAGCCCATTCAGTNACATAACTATAATACTNAGGAACGATCAATACACCACAAACTGTACAANAGACAATTGCACAGTTTGGGCTGACATAATCACCCTAATTTGAGGTTCTTGCGAGATAATGTGTTATGGACACTTTTCAGTAAGTTTCTATCAATGTGTGGGAACACACGTAGAAGTTGAACCCCACATACTTAAACATGTGTAACTGAAGTGACGTATCAGATGTGCAGAACTCAGTATCAACGTAATCCTTAATTGGAAATTGAACCCTTATGTAGTATAATGACGCTTAATTTTTTCAGGATTAATAGTGTATAGGATAAAGAGAGGTAATACAAAATGAGCAGATTAGGTATATGCATTTTCGGGATATTTGCTTTTATGAGTTCAGTTCTCAGTTTTGCTGCCACTGGATTTGAGTATCAATCAGACGAACACACACTTGGTCTTTGGCATTTTAATGAAGGTCAAGGCAATGCAGTGAAAGATGCATCCAAGAATAAAATTAAAACAGTAGTTGAAGGTAAAGCTAAGTGGGATAAGGCCAATTGGAATAAAGCTGGGGGTGGGCATTCCTTGGTATTCGACGGAAAAACCGCTTTAGCCATTCCTATCAAGGATACAGTTGGAAATAAAATCTTAACACCTNACCAAGCTATTACNATTGAAGCCTGGGTTTATCCAACCGATTTGACAGCTTGGAAATTGGTTGGTGCTCATTGGGCNGGGGCTGTCGGGAAGTACCATTTTGGCGTNAGCAANGGNGTTCCGAACATGCACGTTAATACCGACAAAGGNACAAAGAANGCCAAAGCNCCNAAAATAGANNTCAACAAATGGTANCACNTNGCTGGNTCGTACGATGGNAAAGAAATCAAGATCTATGTNGATGGCAAATTGTCAGAAGCNGTGGCACATAGTGGNAAACTTACCACNGGTAGTCCCTGGGACGTGATGATCGGAACCAAAGCGAGCCGNGAATTTCANTGGNTCGGTTTGATGGATGAAGTTAGGTTCAGTTCTNTAGCNAGAANAGCTGAGGAACTCAGTCCGAATTTGGCTTCAGGACCAACNCCTGTAGATCTCGATTCNACCAAATTNNCTGTATTNTGGGCAAATATGAAAAAACAATAAAAGCCAAATAAACACANAAAATAACGGAGGGTTCGACTGATTTCGGTCGAATCTTCTAACTCTTAAAATTAGGGANTTAATNATGAAATTNAATCTTATAATTNGTTTAGCC
>PBXZ01000169.1:9915-39010 GCA_002729415.1 Candidatus Poribacteria bacterium
TGATGCTGACCAGCAACCCTCACTTCTCAGCACNTTGAACAGGATCCGTCATCACGAAAAACAGTTATGATAATATTCTGAATGTGATTTGCAAAACATAGACCTACATCTGTTAACTTACAAGAACCAGCTGAACTATATAATGAATCTGTTGATCCCGAAGTCGCTGAACAAACTTAGNCCCCTAACAACAATATGGTGTTGAATATCCTTGAAATTCTGTTGCTTACCAGTACTAAAGTGGTATTCATATATCATCCCGGATAGTCGTGAGATTGTTGTTTTGCCCGTTAATAAGCAGTAGAAATATCGATCACAACAGAATGACCAATAACTTGAGNAATAGCCAAATATAAGATACGTCCATCCTGAATAAGGTTTGAGATACCATTCGATTGTATCAGGTATTTCGATCTAAAAACCTAAACACATCTATTAGGTTATTCTCTGTTGAGAACGCAATCAGAAGTGAACTGAACTTACCTCTAAAGATAGCTTTAGGGATAAGCATCATCGATACCATGGCTAAAGGATTTTGTGACAGTCCTGAAGGGATTAGAGGTTAAGGGCACACACCTAAATTTTGAAAGGAAAAGGAGTTTGTATTGTAGTTGCGTTAATATGAGGTTTATGATATACTAGAATACCATATTTGGGTCCAAGCGTATTTTTCTAAGTTGACACAAACTGGCTGTAACTTAACACACATTTGAAGGAGGAACTAGTTAGTTATACCTTGCCTTTAGTGGTTAGGTTGTCTCTTTAAATACTAACTAGATAACTTGATGGACAAATCATCAAAAAACGAACAAACCCCAGAAGAGTCTATGGATGAAACACAACAGGCTCATATCGACGAATTAGAGACCGAAGAAAGTGGAACTACTGCAGAATCGGTAACGCCTGACGAGGACAATGGTGAAAGCTCCTTACCTCACGAATCGATTGAAGAAAACCAGTCTAACGAAGAAAAAACTCTAGACAAGGAGGAAAATCCACAGCAGGAGTCTGAAGAAACGGAACAAACAACTGATATTACAGATGAGGAATCAGGCACTTCAGACCTTGACAATGAATCTATGCCAGACATGGATGCGCTTTATAATGATTCCTTAAAGGCATTCGATGAAGGTGAAATTGTAGTAGGTCACATTGTAAACATGACATCCGATGAAGTTATGATCGATATTGGATTCAAGTCTGAAGGCTATGTTCCCATACATGAGTTTAAAACTGACGACAAAGGCAATCCCAATGTAAGTGTTGGAGATCAAGTAGAAGTGTATATTGTGCGTCATGAAGACGCGGACGGTCAGCTTGTCTTATCGAAGCAATACGCAGAAGAACAAAAATTATGGGATTCCTTAGCTCATGCGGAACAATCGGGAGAAGTTGTAGAAGCCAAAATTACCGAACGCATCAAGGGAGGCATGCGCGTTGAAGTTGGAGCTCTTCGGGCTTTTCTGCCTGCCTCTCAGATCGAATTGCACCCAATTCGAAACTGGGACGACTATATTAGTCAAACTTACCCGATGAAAATTGTCAAATTAGACAAGCATAAACGCAACATTGTGGTCTCACGGCGGGCACTTCTGGAAGAAGAATTAAGCACGAAAAAGGCCGAACTCCTTAGCAAAATCAAAGAAGGACAACTTGTCAAGGGGACTGTCAAGAATATAACTGAATTTGGTGCATTCATAGACCTTAATGGAATAGATGGACTCCTACATAAAAGTGATATGTCATGGAGGAAAATTCACAATCCCTCTGAAGTTGTCTCTATAGATGAAGAGGTTGAGGCTTTCGTTATNAATATAGATAGTGAAAACGAGCGGATATCTCTAGGACTAAAGCAAAAAACCACTGATCCATGGGAATCCGTATTTGAGAAATACCCCATNGGTTCGACNGTCAAAGGCCAAGTCGTCAATATNGTGAGTTATGGAGTTTTTATTGAACTAGAAGAAGGAGTGGAGGGACTAATCCATATTTCAGAAATATCTTGGACTCAACGCAACGTAGCCCCATCAAAAATTGTTGCGAAAGACCAAGAACTTGAAGCTCGAGTGATCGACATTGATACAGAGAAGAAACGAATTTCGCTAAGCTACAAGCANCTAGTCCCCAATCCATGGGAATTGCTTGACGTAAAATATCCNTTTGGNACTAAAGTCACTGGAATAGTCAAAAACGTGACAAATTTCGGTGCATTCATCGAGATCGANGAAGGAATAGATGGACTAGTNCATTCTTCTGATTTTTCGTGGCTGAAGCGAAATGTGAATCCACGAAATGTTTTGAGTGAAGGTCAGGAAGTTGAAGCAGTTGTACAAAAAATTGATCCGCAAGAACAACGTATATCACTCAGCATAAAACACGTAGANCCCAACCCATGGAANCTCGTTTCAACAAAATATGCGGTCGGATCAATAGCTAGTGGTGAAATCGTCAACNTGACTGAATTTGGTGCTTTTGCCCGACTCGAAGAAGGAATCGAGGGACTCNTCCACATATCTGAACTTTCNGATGAGCGCATNAATAAACCTGATGANGTTGTGTCTAAAGGCGACGTCCTTGANTTGAAAGTTATTGAACTAAAGATGGATGANCAAAGAATTGGGCTCAGCTTAAAACAAGCGGTTGCCGATCGAGAACGCGAGATGGTTGAACAATACGAACCAAAACCAAAACAGGTGGTAACAGAAACTAAGCGTTCAATCAAGGAACCAGAGAAAAAAGAGAAAGAGGAAGAAGAAACGACATCCTTCGGAGCCGCCTTGAGGAATGTCCTCGATTTTCGATCTGAAGAAGAATAGCGAGTTCAAGAAATTTTTCAACATCTCTCCTAAAGAGCAAGCAGCAACAACTCACAGAAGATGTTTGCAAGTTAATATTATATCNCTANNATGGCTTTGAGGTGACCTATTGAATAAGGAATTTTTGTTTACATCAGAATCGATCACTGAAGGCCATCCTGACAAAATGGCAGATGCAATATCTGACTCGGTTTTAGACGCAGCAATTTTGGGAGATCCAAGTTCTCGAGTAGCCTGCGAGACGTTAGTCACAACCGGCTTAGCACTAATCTCAGGTGAAATTACCACAAGTTCTTCCCTCAATATCCCCGAAATTGTTCGAGGAGTTGTTCATGAGATTGGTTACACCAAAGCGGAATACGGTTTCGATTATGAGCATTCCGCCATATTAACATCGATTGATAAGCAATCGCCCGATATTGCAATGGGTGTTGATCGGCTTGGGGCTGGGGACCAAGGAATGATGTTTGGCTATGCCTGCAACGAAACTACGGAATTAATGCCTATGCCGATTATGACAGCGCATAAATTGACGCGTCGGCTTTCGACCGTACGTAAGGCAAATCTTCTTGATTTTTTGCGGCCGGATGGAAAATCCCAAGTTACAGTCTCATATCATGATGGCAAACCAGCTTACGTCAGCATGGTTGTAATATCGGCTCAGCATGACCCCGACATCGGGGAATCAGACCTCAGAGAAGCCATAATTGAGGAAGTGATTAAACCTATCGTCCCTAGCGATTTAAGACATCCAGACATAACCTATCATATCAATCCAACAGGGAGGTTTGTTATCGGTGGTCCTCAAGGTGATACAGGGCTGACTGGAAGAAAGATCATTGCTGACACTTATGGCGGCATGGGTAGACATGGTGGTGGTGCGTTTTCTGGTAAAGACCCGACTAAAGTCGATCGAAGCGCTACTTATGCAGCGCGACATGTGGCTAAAAACATTGTCGCAGCCAAGCTTGCGGAACGTTGTGAGGTGCAAATTTCTTACGCAATCGGAGTTATTGAACCAAC
Organism: Candidatus Poribacteria bacterium; assembly: GCA_002729415.1. Taxonomy (GTDB): domain Bacteria; phylum Poribacteria; class WGA-4E; order WGA-4E; family UBA9662; genus UBA9662. The sequence goes on from PBXZ01000169.1 coordinate 13,755, forward strand.
ATCAATCATGGTTGAGACATTTGGTACTGGCACCATCCCAGACCACCGGCTTACCGAACTAGTCAATAAGCACTTCGACCTAACACCTATGGGAATCATTGAACGCCTTGATCTGCGTAAGCCGATTTACAAAAATACTTCCGCTTACGGCCACTTTGGTCGCGAAGAGAATGGATTTACTTGGGAATTAACAGATTACACAGAAAAGCTGAAATCAGAAGTATAATTGTCAAATACATAATTAAGGACCAAAATGAATTACGATATTAAGGATCCAAACCTTGCAGAGGAAGGAACGCAACGCATTTATTGGGCTAATAGGTTTATGCCCGTTTTAGCACAGATTCGAGAACGATTTGCCAAAAGCAGACCACTTGAAGGCATAAGGATTGCTGCATGCCTACATGTAACAACTGAAACTGCCAATTTGATGAGGGCGTTGAAAGCAGGTGGAGCTGAAACTGTCCTGTGCGCATCCAATCCTTTGAGTACGCAAGACGACGTTGCGGCATCGCTTGTATCTGATTATGATATTCCCGTTTTTGCCATTAAAGGCGAGGATACTGAGACCTATTATGACCATATTGATGCCGCTATCAACTTTAAACCGAATATCACGATGGATGACGGTGCAGACTTGGTTTCCATACTTCACAGTGCTGACACAGACGAAAAACTTTTGGATAATGTGATTGCTGGTACAGAAGAAACAACAACAGGTGTAATCCGCCTTAAGAGTATGGCCAATGACGGCGTTTTGAAGTATCCTATAATTGCAGTAAACGATGCGAAAACCAAGCATTTCTTCGATAACAGGTATGGAACTGGGCAAAGTACACTCGATGGTATCATTCGAGCAACCAACGTTCTTATCTCTGGTTCAACAGTCGTTGTTGCCGGTTATGGTTGGTGTGGACGAGGCTTCGCCAGCCGTGCAAGCGGCTTGGGTGCAAATGTAATTGTTACTGAAGTCAATCCTCTAACCGCCCTCGAAGCCATTATGGACGGTTTCCGTGTGATGCCAATGATTGATGCAGTCAAAGAGGCAGATATTATATGTACAATCACAGGTGACATGCATGTGCTCCGCCATGAGCACTTTAAAACCATGAAAGATGGAGCGATTGTTGCTAATTCTGGACACTTCAATGTTGAAATTGACATTCCCGCCCTAGAAAAATTAAGTGAAAATAAAGTGACTGTTCGTAATTTTGTGGATGAATATACTCTCAAGGATGGGCGAAAAATCTTTCTACTCGCGGAAGGCCGTCTCATTAACCTATCATCCGCTGAAGGACATCCTGCCAGCGTGATGGACATGAGCTTTGCTAACCAAGCCTTGTCGGCAGAGTACATTGCCAAAAACTACTCAAACATGGAAAATCAAGTTTATGTTGTACCTGATCGGATTGATGCATCCATTGCCAGTTTGAAACTAAAAGCTTTGGGTGTTGAAATTGATCAACTAACCGATGAACAGCAAGAGTATCTAAACTCTTGGACAATGGGCACCTAGAAACACCTACCATATAAAAACACACAAATAGATAAGGTTGTCAGATTGCTTGATGAATCTGCAATCTTATTTTTTTATTCGATGGAATCCAATGTTGAACCACTTTAAGAAAACGGAAACTTGGGAGAATATAGCTATTATTCTTTCCATAGTCTCGCTTTGGCCAACAATTTATTTATCCAAAGTTAAGAAAGTAGATTCCGAAATGATTTGGGTAAAACCTTATAAAATTCTGTTAGCCGCGATTTTATTCGTTTTACTAATTATTTTTGTCCGGAGAGTTGGTCGGATATCAACATCATTCCGCGAAAACAGGAAACGTTAAAAATATCTCATGAGCATTTTGGTCGTCGGATCAGTTGCATTAGATAGTGTTGAAACTCCATTTGGTAAAATCGAACATGCCCTTGGAGGATCAGCAACTTATTTCTCAATAGCCGCAAGCTTTTTTTACCACGACATATATCTGGTTGGTGTCGTTGGGACCGATTTCCCCAAGAAACATGTTGACTTCCTAGTATCCCGAGGTATCGATCTCGATGGATTGGAACAGATTGAAGGTGGGAAAACCTTTCGGTGGGGTGGCAGTTACGTAGATGACTTAAATGCAGCTAAAACCCATTTTACAGATTTGAATGTCTTTAGCGACTTCCAACCCAAACTTCCCGAATCCTACAAAAATTCACCATACGTTTTTCTGGCTAACATCAATCCCGAACTACAAATAAACGTGCTCANACAAATGACGAANCCNAAACTGGTAGTATGNGATACCATGAACCTGTGGATTGACATTTCCCNACCAATGCTATTAGAAACACTAAGGAAAGTNGATATTCTAATCTTGAATGATGCCGAAGCCCGTCAACTAACAGGAGAAAACAACCTAACNCGCGCAGGCANAAAGATCCTAACTTTCGGCCCAACTCGTGTAATTATNAAAAAAGGCGAGCACGGTGCAATTTCTCTTACTGAATCGACTTTNTTTTCTGCACCAGCNTATCCCTTAACTGCCGTTGTTGATCCAACTGGNGCAGGCGACAGCTTTGCAGGTGGGTTTATGGGATCACTTGTTACTCTCAACNGCCTTTCCGAACAAGACATTCGCCGATCGATTATTAATGGTACAGTAATTGCCTCTTTTAATGTTGAAGACTTCAGTCTCGATCGCCAACGGACACTCACTCCCAAGGAAATTGACGAACGTTTTCACCAACTTGAAGAGATCGTGCGATTCTAATCTTGAGTAAAGATGTTCTACGAATATGCAGGCTCCATACATTGCCATTCGCGTTACTCAGACGGAAGCGGTACCATCGAAGAAATCATCAACAAGGCCACTTCAGCAAAACTCGATTTCGTCATACTTACTGACCACGACACGTTAGCACCACTGTTTGATGGATACGAAGCATGGCACGATGAACTGTTATTGTTAGTTGGTCAGGAGATTTCCCCCAAATCAGGATGCCACTACCTTGCCTTTAACCTTGATAAGGAAATCCAAGGTAAGGAAAGAACCGATTATCAAAACTTAATTAATGAAGTAAACGAATCAGGTGGCTTTGGCTTCATCGCTCATCCTTACGGAGCCAAGAAACCACCTTTGCTGATACAAAAAGGACACCTTTGGACGGATTGGCAAGTTGAGCGGTACTGCGGTATTGAAATATGGTCCTATATGGTAGATTGGGTTAATAATGTAAATTTTTTCACACTTATATATCATCAGATTTTCCCCGAAAAAGCGATTAAAGGCCCCTCAAGCAAAGTCCTGAAAAAATGGGACGAAATAGCTCAAAAGCGACATATTGTTGGTATCGGATCAACAGATGCGCATGCACTTGCATTCCCCTTCCTGCGATTCATTAAATTTCTACCCTATGAATATCTTTACCGCACAATTCGTACACATGTTTTACTAAACGAGCCACTATCAAAGTCGAGTCTTCATGAAGACAAACGGAAAATTTATGCCGCTCTTAAAGCAGGAAATTGCTTCATCGCACATGATATAATTGCTGATTCTTCCGGATTCCTGTTCTCAGGCGACACAAAAGATAGCGGAGATCTCATTATGGGTCAGGAAACCAAATTCAACCACAAGGTTGAACTGTGCGTATCTGTTCCACACCAAGCTGAAATCCGATTACTTCGAAACGGTGAAACCATAAAGAATATCAACGCAAAAAAATTACACACCTCCACTGATAAGTCCGGTGTATACAGAGTTGAAGTTTATCTCGATGGACAGCCATGGATTTTTTCTAATCCAATTTTTCTCCGAAACAGCTGAAAGATTTATGGTTTTGATAATTAGGCATTATTAAAAAAATATTTTATATTATCTAGAAAAATATAGACATCAACACATCAGATATGTAAGATTAAACAAACTTGCTTTGCCGATGGAATCTAATATAATCTTACCGCCAAAAACTATGGATATTACACGAATAGTATCGGCACTCTTCCTAATATTGCCAATAACAATTCTTCTGCTTGGTTGCCGCCAAGATGAATCAAAAATCAGAATTGGTGTAAGTATTCCAAGAACAACTGCACCTACTTATACCTTAATGCGCGAAAAAATGATTGAACTCGGAAAAAAAGAGAAGCACAATGTTGAAATCATCTGGAATGGTGTTAAAGACCAAGGTTCCAAGAAGAATCACATTGCACTGGAAAAACGGCGAATTGAAGAGATGTTTAATCTTGACATCAAAGCGTTAGTCCTAAAACCATTAGATCCCAAGTTAGCGTATGCGATCGTACATGAGGCAAAAAATCGAAACCCACCAGTTCCAGTTATCTCTCTCGATCAAATGATTACTGGAGTCTCAACCTATGGCCACATAACTGTAAATGAAATTAGCCTTGGAGAACAAGCTGCTCAATATCTTATTAATCAAATAAGTGGCAAGGGAAAAGTACTAGTTCTTGAGGGACCAATTGGGATTCCATCACTACGAAATATCTCCATCGGTGTCTATAATGTGCTTAATACTTACAAACAGATTCATATCCATAATCGCGCATCTCCATTGAATGAGCAATCAGCATCCAGTACAACTGATCAGGTATTAAGGGACTATGCTAAAAATATCCAAGCCATTCTAGCCGTCGATAGCTGTCTTGCAGTTGGAGCTATTCAGGCAGTGCAACTACATGGAATGACAGATCTCATTCTGACAGTAGGAGTTGGTGCCAGTCAAGCAGCATGTCAACTGGTTATTGAAGGCCAACATGACGCAGAAGTAGATCTACAACCAGCAGAACGTGGAGAAGAAGCATTTAAAGCAGCTATGAATGCCATCAAACAAAAGCCTTTCGATTTCGATCAGCAACTACAAAATGGAGGAATTATGACAAAAGTGAAATTTGCCTCCAGTCGCATAATTACCAAATCAAATTATACTTTGGTTAAAAAAATGTGGCCTGACTTATTTAAAAATCGAAATGGTGTCCGATGACTTCAACTTTATTATTTATACTCACCTGTGTGATCAGTTTGTTTGCTTCTGCTCAGGAACAACTTAAAGTTGGAGAGATAACACCAGATTTCATACTGAAATCTGGTGATGGTAAAGAATACTCAACGAAGAAACTACGCGGAAAAATTATTGTCCTAATTATGGGCAACCGAAAGATCCGGAAGGAAGACAATGAGTGGGGAAAAATAATTCAGAAAGATTTCGAACGGAACAACCATGTTGCTACCTTCATAGTTGGTGATATGCGAAGCGTACCTAGCTTTGTACCAAAAAGTTTTATCAAGAAGTACATGCAAAAAAAGCCTGCACCTGTCACATTTTTATTTGACTGGTCAGGGAAGGTTCATCAACAATACAAAACCCAGCCGAAGTTGCCGAATCTTTATGTGATCAGTCATACTGGTAGAATTATATTTCGTAAAAGCTGGAAATTGAGTCAAAACAGGTATCTAGAATTCAAGTCAATTATTGACAAAGAATTATTCGACCTAATACAAAAAGATAAAGCAAATAATAAGGAGTAATATACATGACTGCTGAAAAAGCTTTGGTTAGCATTGTTATGGGTAGTGATTCAGATTTGGACAGGATGAACGAATGCGCTAAAATTTTAGATGAATTTGATATTTCCTTTGAAATGACGATATCATCGGCACACAGATCTCCGAAAACCACTATGGAATACGCTGAAAGTGCCAGCAACCGAGGCATAGAGGTTATCATAGCAGGAGCAGGCAGAGCCGCACATCTAGCAGGAGTCATAGCCGCGCATACTACACTTCCAGTCATTGGAGTGCCAATCGACGGAGGTCCTTTGAATGGTATTGACGCATTATACTCTACTGTGCAAATGCCGCCGGGAATTCCTGTCGCTACTATGGCAATAGGATCAGGAGGTGCTAGAAATGCAGGAATATTCGCCACACAAATCCTGAGTATTAAATACCCTAAATTACAATTCAAACTTAAACAATATAAAGAGAAACTTAGCCAAGGAGTGGAGGAAAAAGCACAGCGGCTAGCAGAAGTAGGCTATGAAAATTATTAACGAAAAATTCTAATGCAGTCGCCAACTTGAAATGGATTTCTTGATTGGATCAGAAAAGCCGCAGCTACAACTTGGTCCCGTATAGACTCGATCTGCAAACTGCAATTCTGCAGGTTGGCATTAAGAAAACTTGGATCTATTTGATTCGTACCAATTTTTTTTCTGGCGGCGATAAAAACTAAATTCTCTTCTGCTTCTGGGAATCTGCTAAGATAGATCCTATCGACATCAGACTTCAGTACATAGGTATTTCGAGCCGCTACAACCCTTTGTCGGGCATGCATATCCTCAATTGAAACGTGATCATTACTTGAAGGTTCATATTCCATGTCATTATTGATGGTGCATCTGGCCGTGTGAGATCCTTTTGCCACATGCTGAATTGTGAGATTACAGACGGCCTCATACCACTCAACGTACTGCTGGTTTCCATCAGGGTGTGACACGACGTTCTTTTGGAACACGTATACCAGCATTCCTTCTGACAACCTAGCCATTAAATCTGAGGCAACATCCAAATAAACTATATTCCCAGATTTCTGATTGATGGTTGTGTAAGCTTCAATCTGGACAAAATCACCCTCAATCGGTTGTACAGTGCGCTTACCAATGATCCGAGCTGTTGCATCCTCCTGGCGAACATCGATTAATACAGCCCTGCTAACTACTATTTTTTGCGGGAGATCCTTCTTACCCTCCAATTTAGGCTCAGTGGCCACACTCACCCGAAAAATCTTGAAAGTTGTACCTTCTGTCAAACCTTGACGTATGCCCTGATTAATCTCAACCCAATTTGGGTTGGCTCTGATAATTTTTGCGGGTAAACGTATAAAATCCCCTATATTAACATGAGAAAGACGTAGATCTGATATTGTGGCGGTGATTTTTTCTGGAGTTACCTGTGTAATTTGTGCCTGTGCGATTCTTTGTTCAGTTTCTTGATCTACTACCTCAACACAAATCCCAAGAGTAAACCCATACTCTAATTCACCAGAAAATGTGATGCTGTTGGCTCTAACTTCTTTGACATGCGGGAGTTCAGACAAATTTGTATCTTTAGGTTCTTGCAAATGTGTTTGGGTGGGAGACAACACACAAAAGAAAGAAGTGAAGATAACACAAACTAGTGTTTTTTTTATCAGAGGGCCGATTAAGAATTTCATGAAGAGTGTATTTTAACTCAAAACTTAAAATGATCTTGCAACATATCGAAAAGAGTGGTTGCCAATCTTTGGGGATTGTGGCGGATGACATTCAATTCAGCACCATTTTCAACAACCATCATCTCACGGATAATATCAGCTTTAATCACCTTGGCTCCCTGTAGATCATCTGTTTCCGGATCATAGAGAACCTGAACCCGCGAGGGGTCTGCCATCTGCAGAATTTCTTCGGAGATTTGGGATATATTTTTAGTTAGATTTGCCATGGAACCAATTGCTTTGCCAAAGCGCTCCTCAACCATTGACGCACCTTCATCCACGTAAACTTGGATTCGAGAGAATTGGTTTAAGAGCTGTTTTTGNACATAATTCTGGATAACATTTTCGGGTGCNAGACCATNGTTTACAACAACGTAATCTAACNAAATATCAACGTGNNTTTGAATNGCACGAATATGATCACTGACGGAATATCCATCTGTTTCACCCGGTTGTGACATTATATTACACACATAGATTTTNACAGCATTAGANCTACAAACAGCTTCAGCGATTTGNCCATAANCGAGATTCGGCATAATACTAGTATACAAACTCCCAGGTCCAACAATAATTNCATCTGAATTANAAATAGCTTCAACTGCATCAGCATTAGCGACACANTCAANTGNTNCAGNATCNTCTGTNTGATCACCNTTTTGTCGCGGTTCAATAAAGATACGTCTAATCANNTCCCGGTTTTGNCGGGCCGGAATGCTGGATTGCCCCCGAATAANTTCTCCNTCAGTGAGTTCAGCGCAAAGAACATTACCTTGTAAACTAGCGGGAATAATNNGCCCNCGTACAGAAAGNAGTTTCGATGCTGCCAGAATAGCTTTAGGAAAACTACCANCATTNTGGTCAATGAGTGCAGTTAACAAAATATTGCCAACTGTATGCCCTCCTAAATCACCGTTNCCTGAAAAACGGTACTCNAAGAGACTCGCCACAAGCTCATCTGCCTCAGAGAGAGAAACAAGAAGTTTTCGGACATCTCCTGGAGGCAAGACGTCAAACTCATCAATCAATCGGCCAGTACTNCCCCCATCATCAGACACAGAAACNANTGCTGCTAATCGATCCATATCGACAATTGGCAGTTCNCTTTGGTTGNCATGGGAATANNTCCTAATTCCGCTAAGCAAAGCGGACAATCCAGTACCTCCACCAATACAAACTAATTTCAAAGGCTTNTGGGCCACCACACAACTCCAAATTCAATATTCATTAGTATTCCACAAAATCNTTTTAGAATAACGCACATTANTTGTAACCTGTTACGCNTTTNTCCAAACGNCCCAAGGTCTCAACTGTNGACTGACAAAGNTTTTTTGCCTCTTGAATAGATCGAGCTTCACTGAAGACTCGAATTACTGGTTCAGTTCCAGACTTCCGGATGTTTACCCACTTGTCATCCCAAACTCGTTTAACCCCATCCGTAGTATCAAGGTCATCGTTAGCNAAAGCAGTGAGAGCCAAATCAAGAACAGCATCTGCTACATCTTGAGACGGCGTGTCAATTTTNTTCTTATCCATCCAGTATCTCGGCATCAATGACACTAGATCNGTCATACTCCTATNTGAGGATGCAAGTAGCTGTAAAATCGCNGCAATCGACGTAATNCCATCAGCAGTATGCAGAATTTCAGGGTAAATCACACCTCCCGTNCCCTCCCCACCAAGNGTTGCGCCGACTTGCTCCATTTTTTCAATAACATGACCAACCCCAACTGGTGTCCGATGAAGTTCCACACTATGCTTGTCAGCNATATCATTNAGCATTAGACTTGTAGACACTGTTGCCACTAAATCCCCCTTCCTTTGACCAACAAAAAAGTCAGCAATCAATGCATAAGTGTACTCACTACTCAAAGGAACCCCCTGATCCGAAACTAAGACCAACCGNTCCGCATCTCCATCGTGAGCTANGCCAAGATGCGCACCCTCAGATTTGGTAACCTGACACAATTCCTTNAGNGCCTNTGGATNTGGCTCGCTTGATCGCGGGAATATACCGTTGGGGGTACAATTTATCTCAATTACTTCACACCCAAGCCGACGCAGTAACATAGGGCTTATTATGCTACCTGCGCCATTACATGCATCAATAGCAACCTTCAATGACCGCTGTCGAATCTCATCTAAATCTATCCAATCCAATTCCAAGATCTGAGCAATATGATAGTCTATAGCACTGTCAACTGTTTCGACTGATCCCAGTTGATCCCACGATACAAGGTTGACTTTTTCCGATTCATAAATCTCTTGAAACCGACGCTGGGCATCAGCACTAAGCAGACGACCTGATTTTGTAGCTAACTTTAGACCATTCCAATCAACCGGATTATGACTAGCAGTGATAACGACACTACCCTCCGCCCTTATTTTTTTTGACATTAACAGGATAGTTGGTGTTGGACAAACGCCAACATCAATTGTACAACAACCTGTAGCAATTAATCCACTAATCAGCGAGCCTTTCACCATTTCCCCCGACGTACGGGTATCCCTACCCACGACAACGGTTTGGCTACCGATGAATGTACCAAACGCAGTTGCAAATCGTGAAATTTCCATAGGGGATAATGAACTTCCAATTGTCCCACGAACTCCGGACGCACTAATTATCAGATTTCCCATTTAAATCACTCGATGACTTAATCTAGAGCATAATACTATAGCGACGCAAAAAATGCCAATTAGAACTTGCCAACCACAGACCAAATACCATTTGGGATACGCAAACAGGTATGATGATATCGGAGTTAATTCATATAATTTCGGTGTACGAAAAATGTCATGTTCTAGCACATGACACACTGCAATTAACGGATTGATATGCAAAAACACCGGAATGAAGTATATCAAATTTTCAACGTAACGTTCAATAGGAACGAGCGAGAAAAAACTACCGATGAGTAGGCCCCATACCACCAGCGAAAACAGTGCAGCCAAGGTTTCATGACCAAAAATCTGCCATCCTAGAAGACCAATTGAAGCACCCACAAATGTATAGCTCAAAAAAATTAAATAGACTTTTACTACAACCATGAATGACAAAGAAATATCCCATCGCAGAACAATTAACAAAATAACAACAAATATCGTAACGAATACAAAACAAGGGATTAAAGAAAAAAAAACCTGTTTGGCTAGGACAAACCATTGGACTGGAGGGCAGAAAAAACTAAATTCTCTAGAATCTATGCGTGCAAGGACTTTGGCAGAAAAATAAGCAGAAAAAAGGAAAACAGTAACAACTACAGAAAGATGAACGAGTTCAACTGATGACCCTAGTTTAGCGAAAGACATGGATCTATAAACCAAACCAGTCAAAAAGACTTCTAGTATTAAAGGCAAAATTAGCTTCATAACCACTAAATTCAAAAACACGGTTTATTTCAAATAACTATCAAAAAGGCCAACGGGTATCCCAATATACCAAGCTCTTTGCTTAAGTTTACCCCATCACTCAGTTGATATTATCCTAAAAATTAATGAATAGAAATGAGACAAACACTAGGTATCCTTTTTATATATTCACCCCCTAAGTTGAGATTTCAAGAGTGCTGTGTTATAATCGGATTCGCCCACAATCGACTTGGTTGATCTTCTAAATTTTATTTTATTTTGCAAGAAGCTTATTTTGAAATCAAGTTATTATTGGGTTGATTAATACGAATTGCGTCTATTCTAGCGTAAACAATAATTACTTATCAAAGAAACTATCAAGAAAATCCCCAGTTCAGCGCCCACAGGATATTATTAGGAATGCATACTATTTCCTTTATCAATTACAAAGGTGGGGTCGGAAAAACCACATTAACAGCAAATCTTGGCACTGAACTTGCCTTCCGTGGCTATAAGGTACTGCTAATAGATTTAGACCCTCAAGCCAGCTTAACATTTTCCCTTGTGTTCCCCAGTGTATGGGATAAAGATTGCCGGGAATCTAGAACAATAAAAAATTGGTTTGAGGCTCTAACTAATAACAACTTGAGTCTTAGATTTGCTGATTTAATTGTACAACCCGCTAAGGTCAATAAACGCATTAAGGATTGGGGAGGTGCAGGATCAGTAAGCCTTGTTTGTTCTCATCTTGGTTTAATTAGTCTGGATATAGAACTAGCGGTTCTTGTTATTGGGGCGAACCCAAGGCAAAGTGCATTGAATTTCCTTCAGACACACACTCATCTACGGTCTGGCCTGGAAAGCGTAAGTGATGACTATGATTTCATTTTTTTCGATTGCCCAGCAAACTTCAATATTTCCACTCAATCAGGTATTATCGCAAGCGATTTTTACATAATACCAGCAATTCCTGACTATCTCTCGATATTGGGTATAGATCAATTAGAGGTTCAAGTAAAGCGCCTCATTGAAGACTATAATCATTACGCGGAATTTCTGGAAGATCGGATACTGATCAATCCCAAGAGACTCGGCGTTGTGTTTACTATGCTTTCACTTTATGGTAAATCTCCAATCGCTGTCCAGAAAGCTTATATTGCTAAGGTTCGCCAGAAACATATCCCATACTTTAACAGCTTCATACGGGAAAATAAAACAGTATATGGAATTGCTCCTGAAATTGGTATACCAGTATCTCTGCAGGCAAGCAATAAGAAAAACAATCAACTTGTTAGAGCTGAGTTAGAAAATTTTGCGGATGAATTCTTGAAATTAATAAATCAGTAAATCAGAAAAACAAATCAATATCCAACTTGCGAACAAAAAACTTAAAGTTACTTAAGATAACCAGTTGAATCGAAAACCACTTGCGTCACATTCGATTTGAGATGGGTTAACTCTTAAGAATGTGTTTTCCTCGTTTCGGATCAATGGTCTCAATTGTCGAAAATATTGTTTTAAATATTCCTGATAGGTTGCTGAGATACTTGAGAAAAATTGGATCTGTTGCCGATCAAAGGTCAGTCACCGCTTATACTGTTGGAGGTTTCGTGCGCGACCTGATTTTGTCGGATGGAGACCAGCTAAAAAGTAAAGCGCTGGACCTAGATATCGTAATTGAAAATCACGCTATTGATATCGCACAAAAGGTTGCTGATGATTTCACAGCGTCAATCGATATACATAAAAAATTTGGCACGGCAAAAATTATTACCACAGAAAATTTTCGGATTGATTTTGTGACTGCACGCCGTGAAACTTATCAGACTTCAGGTGCGTTACCATCAGTAGTTTTTAGTTCCATTAAAGAAGATTTACATCGACGTGATTTTTCAATCAATGCGGTAGCTATGTCAATTTTGCCAACTGATTTTGGAAATCTCCTTGATTACACAGGGGGATTAATAGATCTGAAAAATGCATCGATTCGAGTACTACATGATCAAAGCTATCGTGACGACCCTACACGTATCTTCCGAGCAATCCGGTACGAACAACGTTATAATTTCCAAATATGCCAAACGGATCAAGGCTTGATCCAAGATGCAATTGATCAAAATTGTCTAGGCAACATCAGCGGCCAGCGTATTCGCAACGAGTTTAATCGGATCTTTTCTGAGGAATTTGCACAGAAATCCTTCCAAAGGATGGAAGACTTCGTTTTGTTTTCCGCTATAGTACCGTGTTGGGAACTCCCACAGGATTTCAATCGGATATGGAAAAATACTATTCAGGCAGTTGGCTGGTCCAAGAAGCATCTTCCAGATGACAAGATAGATCAGAACGCAATGCTCTGGATGGCCCTTTTGAATCAAAAAACGACTGAGACAGTAAGTCGTCGACTAGCATTTGAAAAACGATTACAAGAAAAATTAAACGCCAAAAACCGATTGATAATAGATCAGGAAAAGCTTTCCTACAGTTCAAAACCGAGCCAAATATATCATCTACTGAATTCTTATCCTTTGGAAACGCTAATTTTCAGCTTGTGGAATCATAAACATAGCTGGCACAAAGAACAAATTAAGGACTATTTATTGAGACTGCGACATGTCCGACCCAAAGTTGCAGGGAATGACCTGATTCAGCAAGGCCACACTCCCGGCCCCGAAATGTCCGAGACTTTGTGGAATAGCTTTGCTAGGCAACTGGACGAATTGAAGACTAACAGATGACACTAAATCCCCTCAACGCAATTATTAGAGTTTGTCAGTTTATTATTCTGCTTACCTTTCATGAATGGGGACATGCAAAATCAGCGGAGATGCTGGGAGATCCAACAGCAAAAGATATGGATCGTGTTTCTTTTAATCCAGCTATGCATATTGATATTGTAGGTACTATTATTTTCCCATTAATTGGAACTCTACTGGGAGGAGGCTTCTTCGGTTGGGCCAAACCAGTACCAGTGAATCCGCGTAACCTAAGAAACCCCAAGCGCGACATGATGCTTATTGCTGGTGCAGGACCAATGATGAACATTATTTGTACTGTTGTAATTCTTTTGGGATATAGCTTACTGGAAAATCAATTGGGCTATCCAAAAACACCTGAACAATACAAAATCGCACGGCTTCTAATCGTTGACTCAGCTCTTATTAGCATTTTCTTGGCAGCTTTCAATATGCTACCGGTATTCCCACTCGACGGTTTTAGTATTACTTACGGACTGTTGCCAATACGTCAAGCTGAGGTCTTTGGTAGATCAAGACAATACGGCATGATGATATTAATGATTATTTTATTTTTACCAGACCTTGTTGGCATACCCAATCCAGTGTTTTGGTTGCTTGGCCAGGTATCATATGGGATTTTCGATCTCATTGCCGAAATTGTAAGATTACGATGAGTATGATCAATGGCCAAACATTAAAAAAACCCTTAGGGAAATAAGAATAATATTTTATCAAACAAGATTTCGAACGGAGCGAATATTCACTTGAGAGTTNTATCTGGAATACAGCCTTCGGGCAAATTGCATATCGGNAATTACTTTGGCATGATGAAGCCTGCTTTGNCCTTACAGCAAGAACATCAAGTCTACTTGTTCATTGCCAACTATCATGCTTTGACCACGGTACATGACGCCANTATTATGCGTCAANGAACTCTGGATGTCGCCTTGGATTTTTTAGCCTGNGGTTTGGACTCACAGAAGACCGTGTTNTATCGTCAGAGCGATGTCCCAGAGATTACCGAACTGACTTGGTTACTATCCGTAGCAACACCAATGGGATTATTGGAACGTTGTCATTCCTANAAAGANAAATTAGCCAAGGGTATTGCNGCNAGCCACGCNTTGTTTACCTACCCAGTGCTGATGACAGCCGATATTTTGGCCGTACAATCTGANATTGTACCNGTTGGAAAGGATCAGAAACAGCACTTGGAAGTCGCACGCGATATAGCCATTAAATTNAACNGCCAATACAAAGAGGTATTCAAAATCCCTGAACCAATGATTCAGGAGGAAGTTGCGGTCGTTCCAGGTGTAGATGGACAAAAGATGTCGAAATCTTATGACAATACCATTGAGATCTTCGGTTCAAAAAAACAGACCCGAAAANCTATTATGCGTATTGTTACCGACAGNAAAACCCTTGAAGAACCAAAGGATCCAGATACTTGNAATGTTTTTGCTCTGTACNAACTTTTTGCCAACCNAGAAGAATGTGAAAANTTGGAGAGCCGTTACAGGNCAGGCGGGATGGGTTATGGTGATGCCAAGAAAGAATTGGTTGCCAAGTTTGAGGAACACTTTGCACCAATGCGTAAACGTCGAGAAGAATTGGCAAACAATATAGATTATGTTGAATCAGTTCTGCAAGATGGTGCAGCACGGGCCAAAGAGGTCATTATGCCAACTCTGGCTGCAGCTCGAAACGCAGTTGGATTAGAATAAATTGCTAAACCAAGCACTCAAAAAAAACAAGCAAAAACTAAATTACAGTTAGTTAAAGAAATGACGCAAACAACCGAAGCCCAAGATCAACAAATATCATATTATCCGATCAGGTTAGATGTCTTTGAAGGCCCCCTTGATCTCCTGCTTCACCTGATCCAAAAGGATGAAATGGATATCTGCGATGTATCAATAGCTGATATCACTGATCAGTACATTAACTACATTAATTTGATGGAAGAACTTGACCTCGATGTAGCATCAGAATTTTTAGTGATGGGTGCTACCTTACTTCAGATAAAATCGCAATCCTTGCTTCCATCTCCTAAAGCAGACGAAAAAAAATCCAAAGTTTTCAAAGATCGGGAACAACTGGTCCGGCAACTACTGGAATACAAACAATTTAAGGAAATGACACTAGCACTTAACCAACGTGCTTTCTCGCGAGAACTGATCCATGAACGACAGGTTAGTAATGAACTTGAAGATCAGCGTGAGTTTCATATCCGTGCAACTCTTTTTGACTTGATTACCGCCTTTCAACAACTTGAGGATCGGCGCCAATTCGAATTCGATGATGATTACTATGAAGAACTACAAGAAGAACCAATTACGGTTGAAGAAAAAATCGAATTTGTCGAACGCATTCTAGAATCCGGGGATCCAGTAAATTTCACCGACCTGTTTCCAGTCCATGCTAATAAAGCTGAAAGAATCGTAACCTTTTTGGCCATCTTAGAACTTATACGACTCAAACACATTACTTCAGTACAATCTGGACATTTTACTGAAATCTATTTGCAAAAACGAAACACCGATACTAACAGTTAACAATTATGGATCAACAAACTAATATCGCGAATCTGGAAACTCTACCAGACCAGTTGAAATCGATTCTTGAAGCCATCCTTTTTGTCTCAAGTGAACCCATTACAATTGAACAATTTTGCCAGGTTCTCGAGGGTGTTTCACCCAAACGAATCAAGGACGAACTAGCAAAATTAGCTGAAGAATATCAGGAATCAGGGCGAAGTTTTCAGTTGACTGAAATCGCAAATGGATACCAAATTAACACGCATCCTGAGTACCACGATTGGGTGAGTAAATTCCATACGAAGCAGGTTCGAGTCAAACTGACCCCCGCCGCCCTCGAAGCATTAGCCATTGTCGCCTACAAACAACCGGTCACACGTGCTGACGTTGAGGAAGTACGCGGTGTTAACAGCGACAGTGTACTAAACTCGCTCCTGGAAAAAGGGCTCATCGGAATTTCCCGTCGGACACCAGATTCAGGTAGATCTTTCCAATTCGAAACTACCGATCAATTCCTTGACCAGTTCGGTCTTAAGGACTTATCAGACCTACCATCAGCAGAAGAAATCCAGCAGTTTTTGCTCACCAATTAGAATTTCCCATTTTTAAATTGACGAATAAGACACTTGCAGTTAGAATTTCTCTGTCAAATANAGGTGTTTTAAAATATAGGGATGAAGAATGAAATATGACGCTTGGTTTCAGTGCGTACAAGGCTGCGAACGGAGACATGAACTGAATGAAATTATCTATCGCTGCACCAAATGTGGAAACCTGCTTGAAGTCAAGCATGATGTTGATAGNCTCAAGACACGGAGCGCTGCTGCCTGGATGTCACTTTTTGAGAAACGTTATATGCGAACTGCTTATCCTTACGGAAGCGGGGTTTGGGGAAAGAAGGAGCTTATTTGCCCAAATATCGACAACGGAAATATCGTTTCGACTTACGAAGGAGGCACCAATCTCTTTTGGGCGGAACGACTAGGAAAATCAATTGATGTCCCAGATCTATGGATCAAGCAATGTGGTATCAGCCACACAGGATCCTTTAAAGACTTNGGTATGACCGTTCTGGTTTCAATGGTCAAGCAGATCATATCTGAAGGAAAAGACATCCGTGCTGTCATCTGTGCTTCAACGGGGGATACTTCTGCTTCGCTAGCCGCATATGCCGCCGCGGCCGATATCCCGGCTGTGATTCTGCTNCCAAGAGCAAAAGTTTCCATGACACAACTAATTCAACCAATTTGCAACAACGCTCTGACNCTATCACTAGACACTGATTTTGACGGGTGCATGGCAATCGTTCAAAAGCTAGCTGAAACTCCCTATTTCTACCTGGCCAACTCGATTAACTCCCTGCGAATTGAGGGGCAAAAAACAATTAGCATTGAAATTGTTCAACAGTTCGAGTGGGAAGTGCCTGATTGGATTATTATTCCTGGCGGTAATCTTGGTAACGTCAGTGCCTTAGGCTTGGGATTCCGTCTGATGCAGGATCTAGGTATTATCAACAAATTGCCACGCATTGTCTGCGCTCAGGCGGCGAAAGCAAACCCCCTTTATACTAGTTATCTTAACAATTTCACAGATTTTTCAAGCATGAGTGCCCAAACTACACTAGCAACAGCCATACAAATTGGCAATCCAGTCTCCATACAAAAAGCAATCAAAGTGATNGAAGAATTTAACGGGATAGTTGANCAAGCCACNGAGAGCGAACTAGCAAATGCTGCCGCNCTGGCAGATAGNACAGGTCTCTTCAATTGCCCACATACAGGCGTTGCTCTGACTGCTCTTTTCAAATTGATTGAACGAAAGGAAATTCAGAGAANTGATCGCGTTGTCGTTATTTCCACTGCTACTGGGCTTAAATTCCCTGAGTTCAAAGTANACTACCATAACAAACAACAGNAAGAAGTAGACCCTCTACATCAAAACCTACCCGTTGAACTACCTGCAAACTACGACACAATTATGNAAACTATCGATCAAAGATTCANTTGTTAGAGATTATTCGNTATGCCAGTCTTTGACGTANACCAACTCAAATCTATCGGCAAATGCATTTTCCAAGCTGTNGGTTCTGTCCCAAAAGAAGCNGAAATCGTCGCANGGTTACTAGCCAATGCAAACTTGNTCGGCCATGANTCACATGGAGTGATTAGAATCCCTCAATATCTTGGNCTTATTGAAACNGGCCACATCNTTCTAAATAATGAAATCGAAATACTTCGTCAAACCAAATCAAGTGCTGTTATNAACGGGAATTGGGGNTTTGGCCAAGTTATCGCCTCCAAGGCGATGAATATTGCCATTGAAAAAGCACAATCAACNTCTGTCAGTACCGTCACTGTACGATCTTGCAACCATGTNGGTCGCTTGGCTGACTATGCGCAAATCGCCGCTAACCACAACNTAATAGCTATGTTAACGGTCAATAATCACGGATCGGGCACACGGGTTGCGCCTTGGGGCGGAAGTGAAGGGCGCTTATCCACTAACCCGATTTGTTTNGCTATCCCGAGAAAACACAGTCAGCCAATTCTTGTTGANATCACCACTAGTGTTGTTGCCGAAGGTAAGGTACGAGTTAANCGAAACCGAAATGAAAANGTGCCGGAAGGATGGATCNTTGATGCCAACGGAANCCCTACCAATNATCCCAATGACCTCTACGAATCACCTATGGGAGCGATCTTACCTTTNGGAGGTAAAGTTGGTCATAAAGGATTCGCTCTAAGCATGGTTGTCGATATCCTTTCCGGGGCATTAAGCGGTGCGGGCTGCAGTCGAGAGTCTCCTGANAAGCTCGGGAATGCTATCTTCATGACGNTCTTTGATATCAGNAGTTTTGTTCCCATTGAAGAATTTTATCANGAGATTGACANNTTNGTNGACTGGGTCAANTCAGCCAAGANAGCNCCTGGATTCACCGAGATCACCATCCCAGGTGAACCTGAGGACCACATCAAGCAAAAGCGTCNTAAAGAAGGAATCTTTATCGANCAAAAAACATGGNANCAGATTGAAGANTCTGCAGAGAAAGTCGGTGTTGATTTAAGTGCATTTNTTANCAATTAAGTNATNCANNTTTGGTAGCACGCATNCANTATTTGTTGGAAAAACTGCCANNNATTTTGGCGAANNACCGNNCANACTCATAAGNNAATTATGANATGGATGAANATGAAAACAAANAACATTTTTGAAAATAGCACTTCGATTGAAATACTTAATAAAATAGAAAGAGGTAAGGTTCGCCACGCNNTCTTAGATTTTGACGGAACAATTTCTCTCATCCGCGATGGATGGCAGAACGTGATGGTACCAATGATGATTGATGTTCTGATGGAGACTCCTACANACGAATCTCGCAAACAACTNGAATCAACTGTAGTTAAGTTTGTTGACCAGCTTACNGGNAAACAAACGATATANCAGATGATACNACTCTGTGAAGAAATCCAGAAGAGGGNAGGAACTGCCAAGGACCCNCTNGATTACAAAGACATGTATAATGATAGATTACTACCGATCGTCAATGACCGAATTACGAAACTTGAGAATCAGGAAATTANAAGCAATGATCTACGCGTTCCTATGTCCCTTGANTTNCTACAGAAACTTACCGCATATGATATTAAATGCTATCTTGCTAGTGGAACNGATATTGAATTTGTCAAGCATGAAGCGAAACTCCTAGGTGTAGCTGAATATTTTGATGGAGNGATTTTTGGAGCTCTTCGCGAATTTTCAAAGTTTTCAAAGGAAATGGTGATTAAAAAAATTCTGGCAGATTTCGATCTCAATGGAAGCGAGNTGNTGATTGTCGGTGACGGTTACGTCGAGATTCAAAATGCAAAGTCAGTGAATGCAATCGCGGTTGGTGTCGTAACAAAAGAGAACAACNTTTACGATATGAATGCCAATAAACNNCAACGCCTAATTCGCGCNGGTGCGGATATTATCATCCCCGATTTTCGCGANGCGGATCAACTCCTATCCTATTTGTTGGATNTATAGATTTATAGGGGAACTATAAAGTACAGCACCGCTCATAATCAGACGAGATGCCATTCCACAAACAAGTAGAACGNNNCAACAACCACTAATCACCAAAGCGATCGCTCGCCTTGCCCACCAACACAAGGAAAGCCACAACCACTATCTACTTTGGTCTCTTCAGACAAAAGGCTAGTGTTGGTCTCGTTCAGCCNATCCGGCGACCGAGCTAGGTTCAACCATCTCTTCCAAGTTTGGGGTTTATTGGACTTTCCTAAATCCAACTGGCTAAAATTCATGACAACCTAAAAGCGTGATATCTAACACATTTTTTATAATGCAGAAGAAGAAACACAACGTAAATACCATTTGTTACTATACTATTACCCTGTTTTTCATAGTTGCGATGGGAATTTTTAACTATAAATGAACAGAGAAATTCTTCGATTAGCAATTCCAAACATCGCTAGCAACGTATCAGTACCCATGCTGGGTGCTGTTGACCTCATGTTGATGGGACATTTATCAACGGAAAAACATTTAGGAGCTGTTGCTATTGGCGGAATCATCTTTAATATGATCTATTGGGGGTTTGGGTTCCTTAGGATGAGCTCAACCGGCATGACGGCACAAGCCTATGGAGCAGGTAATTCAGAACGGTGTCTTTCAATTCTGAAGGTCGCTTTGCTGTTCGCCTTTATCAGTAGTATACTGTTAATTGTTTTTTTCCCGATTATTGCTGAGATTAGTTTCCGATTGATCGAAGCCAGTTCCGAAGTGGAGAAATCAGCCAAAGTATACCTTCGTATCTGCATCTTTGCAGCACCCGCAACCTTAGCACTCCACGCTTTTCATGGTTGGTTTTTGGGCTTACAAAATGCCAAATACCCGATGATCTTGGCTATCACCGTCAATAGCTTGAATATCGTACTGAATGTGTTATTTGTTAAAGTATTCCAAATGAAATCGGATGGTGTAGCACTTGGCACAGCATATGCACAATATTTTGGTTTGTTTTTGGCTATCGGATTGTTTCTATATAGATATCGCAAGCTCTTGAGAAATGCCCCTTCGTTAATGGCATTAGATCTACCACTTTTAAGTCAATTTTCTATAATCAGTCGTGATATTTTCATAAGAACGCTTTGCTTGGTTTCGAGCCACGCTTTCTTCATATCAAAATCGGCATTGATTGGCGATACCGTTTTAGCAGTAAACGCCATCTTGCTCCAGTTCATTACGTTTGTAGCCTATGCTGTCGATGGTTTCGCTTTTGCTACCGAAAGTTTAGTTGGGAAATATAAAGGCGCTCTTGATTATATCAATCTCAAACTAGCAGTGAAATGTGCATTTGTATGGGCATACATCTTTGGTTGCTTCTTCAGTTTAACATTCCTAATCGCTGGCGAGAATATACTTTGTCTATTCACAAACCAAGAAGAAATTATCGCTCAGGCAACACCATATATGATATGGATCGTGTTAGCCCCTATCATTAATATTGCTCCATATATCTGGGATGGCGTTTTTCTGGGAGCAACTGCCGCTCAAATCATGAGAAATGCCATGGTATTTTCAACGCTATGCATATTTTTACCATCCTATTATATGTTCATTCCATATGGCAACCATGGTCTTTGGTTTTCGCTAACATTGCTGAATATTGCTCGCGGGGTTTCATTGTTCTTACTAGCACCTAAACACGTCTTTAAACGTCATTAATAATCTTAAGTATGAAAGAACTAAAACCGGAATTTTTCTCCCGTATCGATGAAAGCAGCGATGAACTATTTTACCAAATACCACGCATAGTAAAACATATTGATGAGAATGCTTGCGTAGCAATTGAAAATTTCTATGATCAAGTTTTACCTACAGGAGGAATCACCTTAGATTTAATGAGTAGTGCATTCTCTCATTTCCCTGTTCGTATGTCAAAGGAACATGTCATCGGCTTAGGGATGAATAGTACTGAAATGGGTGCGAATCCAATTCTGACTTCGTATGTTGTACATAATCTAAACCGCGATCCAATACTGCCGTTTGATGCTAACAGATTTGGAGCAATCGTTGTCACCGTATCAGTCCAATATCTCACCCAACCGATAGAGGTTTTTCAGCAGGCTCATCGAGTGCTTGAAACCTCGGGATTTTTGATCGTCGTCTTTTCAAACCGAATGTTTCCGACCAAAGCGGTATCAATATGGCGTACAATACCCGATGGACAGCACCAACAACTTGTTAAATACTATTTTGATATAGCTGGAAATTACGAAAATGTCCAATGCCTTGATATTACAACAAAATGTGAAGGCTATACCGATCCAGTATATGTAGTCATGGGTCAAAAAGGTTAAACGAACCGACTTTTAATATACTCAAAGCTGGCTTTGTGATAAAATTAGTGNAGCCATCTTAAANAAAATCCCGATATAGATAGGTCNCNGAATAAATGTCTCAGATTCGAATTGCCTTNATNGGTTGCGGNGGAATGTCATCGCAACTACAAAGATGCATCCCAATGATACCCGAGTTCAANTTTATAGCTACATGCGATTTAGTAGAGGAACGGGCACAATCAAACGCACGGAAATTTGGNGCTCTGCGGCACTACACNAACTATGATNAGATGCTCANCAACGAGGAGTTGAACGCAGTTGCCGTGGTTGGTCGACCTGAGGATAAATTGCACCGTGATATTGGAATCGANTGTTTGGAACGCGGNTATCACATTTACATCGAGAAACCACCCGCAACAACTNTAGAAGGCGCNAAACTNTTGGTGGATNCATCGGTTCGAACCNGAAAAACAGGGATGGTTGGNACCATGTGGAGNCANGCNCCCGCNCACCAAATGGCAAAANNGCTNATGGCAGAANGANGATTTTGGNCANGTTTGNCAATACCATACACGTTACTTGGCACCGTCTCCACGCATACATTCGTCCGAACCTCCTTTCGCCTGGTCTTTTATGCTAGATCAAGTAATTCATCCAACAGACTGCATGCGATTTTTTATGGGTCCAGTCAGCGATGTCTTTGCCTTTGACGGTACGGACACAAAGACAGGAACTGTTTCAATCAGCGTGAACCTACGTTATGCTAACGGAGCAGTTGGCACCATGACATTAGGTATAGGTCCGGTTCTGGAAGCAATGGTTTATATTAAAGGCCTAAATAACCAAGCAATCCAAGTACTTGAAACCCGTAAACTTCGTCGATACCGAGTTCCAACATGGTCAGGACAAGGTGGTGGTTACGCTGATACACCAACAGAGGAGTGGGATCTCAACACAGCATTCCACAGCATTGGTCGTCCTGGTTATATCGAGGAGATGCAGCATTGGGCAAAGTCTTTACTTCAAGGAGTACAACCTGAGGCTAGCCTTGAAGATGCCTACCACAATATGAGGGTATTAAAAGCAATTAGCGATAGTATAGAAACACAAACAATGATAAGTTTGTATTGAAATCAAAGCTAAGGACATTGCAACTGATGTAAGGTGTGAATAATGGTTAGACCGGCTGCTGAGCAATTAAAACAATGGAATGATGAAGGATACTTAGTTTTCGAAAAAGCTATTCAAGGTGACGATCTGAAACGATTACAAGATGCATTTGATCACTGGTCAGTTATTTGCAAGGAAGATTGGCTCAACAGAATTGAAGCAGGCGAAAGTCCCGGCACTTTTTATGATATACCTGACCCTTTTGCCAAAGATGAAATATTCATTGATCTTGTTGACCATCCTAGTTACTATGGTGCGCTAATGTCTTTCACTGATGACCAACTAATACTACTCGGTCCACAAGTACGCACTGTTCCACCTTGGCCAGTAAGTTATACCAGTTGGCATCCAGACGTTCCTTTCAGCAATCCACTGCATATTAAAGTTCAGATCTACGTACATGATGTCTTGCCGGGGTCTGGCGAATTTGCTTTTGTCCCAGGAAGTCACAAACCAAGCAACAGACCATATCCTAAAGTCAAGCGATCCAAGAGCATGCCAGGACACAAAGCCTTTCCAAACGAAGCAGGCACAGCCATCGTTTTCAATTCCTACGGTTGGCACACCAGTATGGACAACCAAACCGATGTCTCCCGAAAATCTACCATTCTCATCTATGAGAAGTCAACGCCTAATCGAATCAGCCTTGACACATTCGCCTCTATCGCTAACTACTGTCGAACACAACAACGGCGCAGACTTTTTAGTTTGGAGAAATATGACACCTAAAATTGATTCTCATGGTCATGTATTTACCAAGGTTTCAACAGAATTCCCAAGGGAAGTCAGTGAGTTAATTCCCATAGATCACGAAGAACCAGTCGAAAAGTTATTGATAGAGATGGAGCGTAATCAGGTTGATCAAGCGGTATTGGTGCAAACTGGAGGTGTTGATATAGCATCTCATGCCTATTTATTACACTGTTTAAAATCTTATCCTAAGTATTTCTTAGGAATTGGACTGATTCCTCAGCATATCGCCGATGTGTCGCGACACATGGACAAATTGGCGGGTAATTCGGCAATTGTCGGGTTTCGCCTTTCTTCATTGGGAGGACCAAGAG
The DNA here is from genome assembly GCA_002729415.1 of Candidatus Poribacteria bacterium. Classification (GTDB taxonomy): domain Bacteria; phylum Poribacteria; class WGA-4E; order WGA-4E; family UBA9662; genus UBA9662. The sequence goes on from PBXZ01000169.1 coordinate 38,219, forward strand.
ACCCATTTGCACAAATTGATATAAGGAAATTCAAGACATTCCCTATCTGGGAGCATGCAGCCGAAAAGGATTATGTCCTTTGGTTATATCTTCGTGCCATCGATGCACAACTAATTCCATATTTACTGGAGGAGTTTCCACAGGTTCGAGTTGTAATAAATCACCTCGGTATTTGCCCTGGACGAGGGAAATTCTCTGTTGATCAAGATGGTCGACCTCAGGTCGAAACGCCAGCCTATAATCCCGCTTTCCACACTACACATCGGCTCGCCCGGTATGAAAATGTTATGATCCATTTGTCAGGCCAATATGCTTTTAGTAAAGAAGATTACCCGTATCAAGACCTGGCTGGCTGGCACCGAAGTCTCCTTGAGATATATGGTATAGAAAAATTAATGTGGGCAACTGATTTTCCTTGGATTTTCAAAAATCCTGGTTATGATAAAATGTCGCGAATTATTGACGAATTGTTACCAGATCTATCTGAATACGAATACAATCAAATTGGGGGTGGAAATGCCCAGAAATTCCTTAGGTTTCCTGCTTGTCACGATTGAACGTTTTTTCATTTACCCATACCTAATAGCGAAAATAACGGCAATTTTCATGTTACTGTTCTGGCTGTCTCTGATTGGTTTCATAGGATGTAACCAAGACGATGAAGAGATGCGAACTACTCAGTTAGAAGAAATCACTTGGAAAGATGGATCCAAAATGTTGCGGATTCCTGCCGGAACTTTTGAAATGGGCGACCAATTCAATGATGGACCAATTTATGAAAAACCAGTTCAT
>PBXZ01000170.1:0-37417 GCA_002729415.1 Candidatus Poribacteria bacterium
AATACGGGAGGATAAGTCGGTTGAAAACGGATTGAATCTGTGGGTTGTCGCGGACAACCTGAGAAAAGGTGCTGCCTTAAACACAATTCAAATTGCGGAAGTGTTAAACCAGAGTCAGGTCTAGATATTATTTAAATTCTAGTTAAATTAAAATATGGCAGAACGAGATTACTACGAAGTGCTTGGTCTTAATAAGTCAGCTTCGCCTGATGAGATTAAAAAGACTTATCGGAAAATCGCGCTTAAATTCCACCCCGATAAAAATCCAGGAGACCAAATTGCTGAGAGTAAATTTAAGGAAGCTTCTAATGCATACGAAGTGCTATCAGATCCCGAAAAGCGGAAGATTTACGACATGCATGGTCATGCGGGTATAAACAATTCAGGCTTTCAGGGATTCAAGAATCCAGAAGATGTTTTTTCTCATTTCTCCGATATCTTTGGACGCAGTAGCTTCGGCGGGTTTGGAGATTTCGGTGAGGCTTTTGGTGATGTTTTTGGCGGACGTCGTCCACCAAGTGGCGATATGGAGGCAAAGCTGCAAGTTTCTTTTGAGGATGCAGCACTCGGCACTGAAAAGCAAATCCAAGTTAACGGTAGAGCCATCAAAGTGAAAATTCCAGCTGGCATTAAGAATGGAGACAAACTGAACCTTAAGAATCAGGGACAGAATGTTGGGAACGGCAAACGNGGTACTNTACTACTCGANCTTTTTGTTCAACCACACCCTAACTTNCAGCGTGAGAATTTAGATGTGGTGACNACAACAAANATCCCTTTCACACTTGCTGCTTTGGGTGGNAAAGTACGAATTNCTACCTTAAAAAATGATATAGAGCTAAAAATNCCAGCTGGCACACAACCTGGACAACAATTGCGCCTTCGTGGCCATGGTATTACAGATTATANAGGAAGAAAAGGGGATCTACGTGTTCAGGTTAAAGTNGAAGTGCCNAAAAGATTGACAGATCGTCAAAAGATGATTCTTAATGAATTTTCTGAGACTTTAAAAGAATAAATATATTTTTAGGNAAAACTTTATGCTATCACTCTCTGAACGAAGTAAACAAGTTGCAGCATCTTCCACGTTGGCAATCACAGCAAAGATTAACCAAATGGTTGCTGACGGGTTAGATGTGGTCAAATTTGGTGCTGGTGAGCCGGACTTTGACACACCTGAGCATATTAAGGAAGCGGGAATCNACTCAATCCAAGATGGCTTCACAAAATATACACCTGTGGCNGGTANTNCAGAACTCAAAAACGCGATCGCAACCAAATTCAAAAATGATAATAANCTAAATTACGAACTCTCTGANGTGATTGTTAACTGCGGTGCTAAACATACCATTTACAATATCCTACAAGCAATCTGCAATCCAGGGGATGAAGTTATTTTTGCTGCTCCCTACTGGGTTAGCTANATTGAAATGGTTAAACTGGCTGATGGNATTCCAATCACTGTTGAGACAACTGCCAATCAGAATTTCTGTTTAACAGCTAATCAAATTGCAGCAGTGGTAACNGACAAAACAAAGGCCGTTATTATTAACAGCCCAAGTAATCCAACAGGTACCATTTACACCCGTNAGGCACTTCAGGAAATAGCAGATTTGGCCGTAGACAAAAGGTTTTATNTTATCTCCGACGAAATTTACGAATCACTGTTATACGATGGACATCANCATTGTTCGATTGCTGCCTTCAATAGTNACATTAAGGCGATTACGTTTGTGGTAAATGGTGTTTCCAANGCCTACTCCATGACGGGNTGGCGTATCGGATATACAGCAGGTCCAAAGGACGCAATATCAGCGATGAGTAGAATCCAGTCCCATAGCACTTCAAACCCAACATCCATCGCTCAAAAGGCCGCATTAATGGCCATATCTNGTTCTCAAGAAGCAGTCAGAAACATGTGTGTAGCCTTTGAAAAAAGGCGAGATCTGATCTGNGAACGATTTGATGAAATTGATGGTGTTACCTATGTGAAACCCCAAGGCGCATTCTATATTTTCCCAGACTTCTCCGGTCATTATAATCGTACAATTAACGGATTTAAAATTAACGGATCACAAGATTTGGCTAATTTCTTACTTGATTTCGTTAAGGTCGGTGTTGTCCCAGGAGATGGATTTGGAGCNGACAAAAATATGCGCTTGTCCTTTGCTACCTCTGAGACAGAAATCAACCGTGGACTTGATCGAATAAAAAAATCGTTGAATGGATAGTGCCATGCTAGATATACAAAGAACTTTGGTTATTATAAAACCTGATGCCGTTCAAAGAGGATTAGTGGGTGAAGTGGTTCGTCGTTTTGAACATAAAGGTTTAAAATTAATTGGATTAAAATTATTGAAGCTTCCTGCTGAAAGAGCCGAGGAATTATATCAACCCCACCNAGGGAAATTCTTTTACAATTATTTAATCAAATTTATGACTTCAAGCCCCATTGTTGCCATTTGCTTGGAGGGTGTAAATGCTATTGATATCGTTCGCATGATAAATGGTGCNACAAAACCTGAGGAAGCCCAACCGGGTAGCATCCGCGGAGATTTTTCAATCGATATCACACATAATGTTGTGCATGCATCAGACTCAGTTGAAAATGCTGAACGCGAATTAGCAATTCTCTTTGACCCNAGTGAATTAAATGAATACCAGCGAATCGACGATGAAATCCTTTATAGTCCGNAATGTTAATTAAGGAGATAGAATGAAGCTAATCCAATTTCATCAACCTGGTTTTGGTAAACGTGTTGGAGTNGTAACTCGAGACGAGGAAATTATCGATGTCACAAGTGAGGAAACGCCNGATGTTCTCCAACTCCTCCAGTTGGCTAACAATGAAGGAATTAGTATCGGTATAATCCTTGCTGATATACAGGAAAAAGTTTCACAAAACACTTTCACAGTGCCTGGACCTGATAACGAACAGGACAATGGCAAGATGAAATTAGCTGATTTGGATAACCATCCCGGTCCAGATACACTTCACTTCCTAATGCCGATAGATCCACCAGAAGCTTGGGGGTTTGGTGTCACTTATAAACGAAGTGCCGATATGCGTGACAAAGATAGTGACCAGGATATTTACAGTAGAGTTTACCATGCCGAACGCCCAGAATTGTTCTTCAAAGGGACAGCAACACGATGTATTGGCCCAAACGGTGCAATTGGTATTCGGAGCGACTCGACTTTTACTGCAGCTGAACCAGAGCTAGCATACATNCTTGGCGCCAACGGCGAAATTCTTGGTTATACAATTTGTAATGATGTCTCTGCATGGGATATTGAACGTGAGAACCCACTTTATCTGCCACAGTCGAAGATCTTTACTGGATGTTGTGCCATTGGACCAATGTTCGTCACCTCATCTGAGGTGGATGATCCTTATAACTTGAATATAAAATGCCAGATATTTCGTGACAACCAATCGATATACCAAGGTGAAGTTAATACTTCGCAGATAAATTGGAAATTTGACACTCTGACGGAGTTTCTGAGGCGTGACAATCCAATCCCACTNGGTACCGTTGTNTCAACTGGTACGGGCATTATTACCCCAGAAGACATGCCACTGGTTGATGGAGATATCGTTGATATTGAGATTNATAGTCTAGGTAAGCTTTCAAATCCCGTTAAACAGCTGTAAAACTCAGGATGGAGGTCGTCAGAATTGATCATTGATATACGCAATATTACTAAGACTTACCATATGGGGGATATTGAAGTTAAAGCCCTAAGAGGTGTTTCGTTCACTGCAGAGAAGGGTGAATTCATTGCAGTCATGGGANCATCAGGATCAGGAAAATCAACGATGATGGATATTATGGGATGTTTAGCCTCACCTTCAAGTGGTGAATATTATCTTGAGGATGAGGAAGTTAGTAACTTATCGGATAATCGATTGGCAGAAATCCGCAATAGAAAAATTGGGTTTGTCTTTCAATCTTTTAATCTCCTTCCTAGAACAACAGCACTTCACAACGTTGAGCTACCATTAATATATGGAGGAACAAGTCGGAAAGAACGTAGAAAGAAGGCTTTTGAATCGCTGGAAGCTGTCGGTTTGGCCGATCGAGTAGACCACAAATCGAACGAATTATCCGGTGGCCAGATACAGAGAGTTGCAATTGCACGNGCGCTGGTTAATAATCCCTCACTTATATTTGCGGATGAACCAACGGGGAATTTAGATACTAAGTCNAGCGGAGAAATTATGTCAATCTTTGAACGGCTTAATGAGGAGGGAAGTACCCTTNTTATGGTAACACACGAGCNGGAANTCGCTCAACATGCTCNGCGTGTTATCCAGTTACGAGATGGATTGATTTCGAAGGATGAAAGAATTGACTCATCATGAGCCGGATTGCCATACGAACTCCATCACGACTNCATTTTTCACTGATTGATTTAAATGGNGGGCTGGGTCGGATTGATGGTAGNGCAGGTTTAGCAATNGCTNAACCTGAGTTTCGCATNATCGCACAAAAAGCAAATAGTGTTTTAATCAATTCNAACCAATACACTGTACGTGCNCAANAAATCGTTGAGAAGTTAAAAAAAAAATATAATTTCCCTGGTATCAGCATTGAGATTCTTTCGGAGATACCAGCNCACTACGGTTTTGGATCCGGGACTCAAATTTCTCTTGGTATCGCTCAAGTAATTAACNAACTCTATAANCTNAAGCAGAGNGTCCAAGAACTAGCAGTGGCCATTGGTCGTGGCGGCACATCTGGTATTGGGATTACCGCTTTTGAGCAGGGGGGATTCATCCTTGATGGGGGACATAAATACCCAGACCAGAAATCATCCTTCTTGCCTTCGTCTGCTGCTGGGAAGGTAACCCCACCACCTTTACTGATTCGCTGTGATTTCCCTGATTGGGACATATTAATTGTTACTCCCGATTGCAATCAAATATCAGGTGAAATTGAGGTTAATCTTTTTAAAACGCTTTGCCCCCAACCAGAATATACAGCTAGTCGTTTATCGCATCTTATTTTAATGAAGATGGTACCGGCCATTTTTGAAGCAGATTTGCACTCTTTTTGTGATGCTATTAACCAAATTCAAACGTTTGGTTGGAAAAGGGTAGAGATCGACGCACAAGGTGCAGTACTGCAAAGTACCATTGATTTTTTACTTAAAAATGGGGCGTTAGGTGCCGGTGTTAGTAGTTGGGGGCCAGCTATATTTGCCTTCAGTGAAACCATGGATGAGCTCTACCAGCATACAAAGCATTTTCTGCGTTCGAACCATGGAAATTGCTTTATAACTAAAGCAGACAATTTTGGTGCTTCAATCGAATGAAAAGAATCTGGATCGTTTGTTCACTGTTGATTTTTTTAATCATTGGTTGTCGTTCAGATTCTGATCAATCTGATATACTTTCTATTCCGAAATTCCGAATTTCTTTTCCGGAAGAAGGTAAATCCCAAATCTCGCGTATCCTTATTTTTATTGAAGGACACAATCGAAAGCTTTTACCCCAAGAATTCTTAGTTAAAGAAGATATGATGGAAGTTGGTCTCGATTTCACCATTCCAATTGATGCCGAAGAAATTCGAGTTGAGGCATATGACAAAGACAATCAACTGATTTTCGATGGTGATGCTGAGGTCTCTTTTACCAACAACGTGCCGCTGGATATCAATCTTAGTCCGATCATGCCGATGATCAAACTGAAGATGATTAGCAATGTTGTTAGTGCGGGTGAGACTTTTGGCATACAAGTTTTGTTGCGGTATGCAGAAGATGTATTTGCTGTCGCTTTTGAAATTGAGTATGATCCTGAATTTCTGCAGGTCACCGACGTAGTAGAGGGAGAATTATGGAATGACAAAATTCTAATGATATCCGATCACGAGTTCGAGAACCGTCCTCCTGGAAAACTTAATATCGGTATTACGCAACTTGAGTCTGGTAAAATAAAAAACTCTGGTGAAATCGCGGTAGTTCGTTTTTGGGCTAAACAGGTAGGAGAAAGCACAATCCGTTTGATAGATAACAATCGGCTTAGGATTGAAAAAGCAAATGGAAATTTGATCGACAACTACGAATCAATTGCTGAGTTCATTGACCGAGCGAAAATCTCTGTTGACATAAAAGAAAGATGATTAAGCGTTTATTTTTGAATTATTACTTGCTTGTGCTCGTTTTCATTTTAAACGGTTGTATTGTCAGTCGAAGTTACTATGGAAATTGGGCATTCAATCAAGGTGAATATAATGAAGCAGGCTTTAACTTCAAAGCCGCGGTGCGGGATAATTCCAACAATCAATTGGCGTGGCAACGGTTGGGGATTTCTTACTACAAGCTAGGAAAATATGAGGAATCAAGGTTAGCACTGTCACGTGCGTTCAGCCTTGATCACACGGATATTAAAGCTGGTGCATACCTAACATCAGTTGGGTACCGATTGCGGGATTATCAACTTGTTAAAGAAACAGCGGATCAGGTATTACCATACATAGATGATATTCGTATTCGACAGATTATTGATTTTTATCTACTTGAGTTGATGCCTGAAAAACGTCGACAAAATGTTAAAGTTATGCTCTCTGAACAGATTGAGGTTGACACCCAGTTGATCGCGGTTATGCCGATTGCCGATTTGATAGGAAATCCACGTTCTGCTGAAGTATCAAGGAGTATAAGTTATTTGATGAGCGAATTGTATGCTAATCCCCAAAAAACTGATTTTCTCATCGTTCAAGATATGATTAAAAAAATAGCTCCTGAGGAAAATTTAATTGACATCACTCTCGGTGCGGAGATTGCAAGTCGAATTGGGGCAGGATCAGTAGTCACTGGCACCTTGATGCAAACTAAACACGAAAACCAATTTCAACTAAATTTAACACTAGTGAAAGCAGAAATTGGGCAAATAAATGAATTCGATCCTATCATNGGTACAGNTGTTGATTTGGCAACACAAGTTAAGAATCTAACTANCGAAATTGCAAANAAATTTGATANTGAAAGTGTACTTACNCTTTTGGATTTCACCAAAGGTCGATATCATCTCGAAAAAGGNGAATACAATAAAGCCATTCAGAAATTTCGCCGTGCTAGTACTAGATCTGTAGGCTTTTCACGTGCAAGGACTTTTCTCGCNCAAACNCAGAAATTGGTNAAATACAAAAGAGAGTTCTCAAAAAAAACAAGTGCNGGAAAAATNGTTGAACAACAAGAACAGGCNNTCAGTAACCGNNNCAANTTNCTGAAANCCATGGATTATAGCTTTGAACCANCAACTGTTCGTGGGAATGGTAACCAAAAATTCCCAGGTACTGATATCTCAGTTCGAGTTGAACTTCAATGAATAAGCAATGGTCTATNCACATTTTAGCCTTGANTCTTAGCTTTATTTTCCCAGTTGTATCTATGTCATCGAATCTCGNTGGNTTTGAGCAAAAGTTTTTTTTNCAATATTGGAAGATTGAAAGGAAACAGNAAACAGTTAATTGGTTTCGTCAAAATTCTTTCCCGATATTTTTTCAGTATGAATTGGTTGATAACATCATGGTATCGGCATCTAGATCAATGGCAACAATGAAGAGCAANGATCAAACTCTCAGAGGACTGGGTGATACNAAANTCAAATTCAACTATCAATCACCAACTGGATATTTCCGTGCTTCTGCAGGGGTCTCTCTACCTTTNGGAAAGAATATACTGAAAGNAGGNGAGATAGAGCTAGCTAACAAACTGTACCATGAAATATTTGAGGTTGATGTTGCACGTCTTGGACAAGGATTGAATCTAGAGGGAGCATTAATAGGTGCTGTAACGCTCAAATCAATTTTGTTGAGNGCAGGAATGAACTATCAGAGGACAGGTNGCTACCANATAATTAAGAATACATTTAGTTANAATCCTGGTGATCAAATTCAGTTTCTCTTGGGTNGNCAGATNGATANGCATCGGATTACTTGTCGGAATANTCTCATCTACAGGAACTACGGTGTCGATCAAATTGGTGGGATCAANTCGTTTGAACAGGGNNCTGAATTGGAATGGCATTCAAGCCTAATGNTANATGTTTTGAAAACACAAATCAACTTTTTCCTTGATCATCGGTGGCGTAAACCAAGTCCGTCAGTTACCGAATTCAATTTTCAAATGGACAATGCCCGCAGAAATGCAAGNAAATTAGGTTTTGNACTACANTATCCGATGATGCCAACNNTGACCATATCNGCGAGATTCNNTGATTATTANATTGCTAGCGACGAATTAGGCNNAGGACGATCCTCNGCCCAGCAAATNAGCATGGGAAGCCGTTTNCAGATAACCGATTATACCAAGTTACGACTGGAAGGTCGATTTTCCATCGGTCAGATGGAAAATGATACCCTCAAACTAACTGGGCGAACCTACTTAGCNGTGCTCCAAGCCTCTATTTGACCTATCGACCGTGAATTTTTTGCAGGTTAATACGCGTATCTGTTGCATCAGAAACGGCATTNGTCCAAATGACATCCTCAGAACTNTGCAAACTCATTAGCGCNACATCAACCAGTGGATTAGACAACACATAATTCAACAGGAAACTGTCAATTTCAGNTTCCGATATCTGATCAGGGAAACTGTGGTGCATCAGACGTTGAAAGGACTGGCTTGTGGTTGACCGCATCAGTATAATTCCCATTCNCNGACTTTCAGCATCGGCTATTACNCCTCGAGANCCAAACGAATCGTAGGTACTCTGGTACATCAAATTATAATGAATTTGCATCATATCNAATTCATTGGNGGNAATNATTTGTTCNACACCTGTTGANGGACCATCTGCAGAGAAACCAATGAAACGAATTTTCCCCTGATTCTTAAGCTTTTTATATGCTTCTATCCCNCCTTGATCCAATACCTGCGATGTTTCTGAAGATGTAAACCAACCACCATGAAATTGCAGAATNTCAATTANATCTGTATTAAGTCGTATTAAGCTTTCTTCTACACTAGCAACAATACCTTCTAAATCATAGGCTTCTGTTTTAGTAGTGATGATAAGTTGGTCGCGTTTCCCAGAAATAGCTTTGCCAATGATAGTTTCACTTGTTCCTCCTCCATATGTTGGAGCAGTATCGACAAAATTCAAACCGGCATCAAAAGCCTGATGCAGTATTTCAATAATTNCCTNAGGATCTTGGCCTAAACGGATGCGNCCACCTCCAAATCCNATTTCTGAGGCGTTGAGTCCAGTACGACCAAGCGTACGATATTTCATTAAATGANTCCTTTTGAGATTAGGAATAAACAGCTAGAAACGACTTTTNAAGATAATAACAGACTCTATTNGAGAACGTCAATATAAGAGTTTTACTTGCAAAAGTGAAATGAATTTGNTTNAATGANATGCTAANGTTGAATAAGCANCAATTGATATGAAAAANAAAAGCNACTACTTAAAAATTGCACATCGNGGGGCNTCCGGCTACGANCCAGATAATACAATCCGTGCTTTTGAGAANGCNATCAACATGGGTGTAGATATGATTGANCTGGATGTGCACCTCTGCCAAGAAAAGATACCAATTATCATTCATGACGCTGCTGTCCAAGGAAATCNAGTTAANGAANTAACAATCNNTGAACTGANACAATTTGACGTAGGGAAAGGTGAACGTATTCCCACTTTGCAGCAAGCTATTGATTGTGTGAAAGGNCGATGCAAACTCTACATNGAATTAAAAGGGGAAAACACTGTGCAACCAGTGATTGATCTAATCAGTAAGAATGAAATGGNNAATCAGNTAATCATAGGATCTTTCGACACCAAAAANGTTCTTCGCTCAAAAGAAATAGCNCCGCACATTCTNGGATCCGTATTAACCGGAAAAATAGGCATTGATTTNGTTTCATTGGCTAAATCTGCTAAAGCAGATATGATCCATTTCTGTTGGGAGCACCATCCATCCCCGCATANATTGTTAACAGATGAGTTAATGGAAACTTGTGCCAAGTCGGGNCTTCAAGTTATGATATGGCATGANGAGAGACCAGAAGAAATTCGTAAGATTGTTNAACATAACATTGCCGGAATTGCCAGTAATTTTCCAGACCTACTGATCTGAGATTCTCAATCAAATGAAGCGTCGATCTTTTATCAANNTTTCCTCTTTTGCGCTGNCCGGANTTCTGACGCAANCGTGTNATCCCACANACTNNCANANCTATGATATATCGATAAGATCAGATATGCAGCTAGGACACCTGATCTTTGAGAGCACATCCTTTCCTGAAGGAAACATNTTTTCGACAGATTACCTTATCGTTGGCGGTGGGATAGCGGGGTTATCAGCNGCCTGCCAGATACGTANCCGAGATTTTGTCTTGTGTGAATTATCAGAAAATCTTGGAGGGAGTTCAAGTAGTCAATCTTACGCGGGNGAAATTTTCTCTCAAGGTGCGCACTATGATCTAGCTTATCCTGACTACTATGGNCAGGAAACCTTGAGGTTCTTGAAAGATCTAGGTGTGATTTTCTACAATAAGAATGTTGGGTTATGGGATTTTGTCGATAGCCAATACCTTATTCCAGCTCAAGTTGAAAGCAACACCCTGACTAAAGACGGATTTAGAGAACAGATCTTAACCCCAAGTGAATTGAAAGATGATTTTCTCAAATTANTGTTCTCTTACTTACCGGAAATGAAAATGCCTACTCGTCTCATCAACAAAGAATTATGGGNATTAAACAAAATNAGTTTCACCAAATTCCTACAGAGATCTCTTGTACTACATCCCTCTTTTAAGGAGGGAATTGATTACCAGATGAAAGACGATTACGGAGCGGATGCTGATAAAATTTCGGCTTTAGCAGGAATCCACTACTATATGTGTCGTCCTTATTATACTAAGGACGTTAGCTTGTTTTCTCCTCCAGAAGGAAATTATTATTTCATCAAAAAAATGGTGAACACACTACCTAAAGAAAACATTAAAACGAGCCACTTGGTCCGAAGTATAAAAAAAACAGGTGGACACTTTGAGGTGCAAGTTATAAACATTAAACACGAAACAGTTGATACCTATCGAACCCAAAAGATCATCTATGCTGGACAAAAGCACGCGTTAAAATACGTCTTTCCACCAGATGGCTACCTTTTTAAGAACAATGAATACGCACCATGGTTAATTATAAATTTTGTCCTGAATGCTAAAGGCAAATCAGATTCGTTTTGGCAAAACGAGTTTCTTACGGAAGACCCTCACTTTATGGGGTTTATAGACAATGCTTCACAAGTACGAAGAAAGGAGAACTACAGAGTCTTCACAGCCTATTACTGTTTTGATTCTATACAGAGAATTCTCTTTGCTTCTATAACTGACAAGGCTCAGGAAATAGTTACGGAAACCATCAAAAAAATTTGCCTGTATTTTAATCAAGATATCTCTAGTCAAGTTGAAAAAGTTTTTATCAAGGTTATGGGGCATGCAATGCCTATTCCCAAAATTGGTTATTTGTTTAATGATAAAAACCTTGTCCGATCAGAGCCAAACATAGTTTACGCTGGCGTAGATAACAGCCGATTACCATTGCTCTTTGAAGCACTAGATAGTGGTATTCAGGCGGTTGTAGAATTAGATCTTGTCTAGTTTGAAAAATGTTTTTCCTCATTTAATCGAGTTCTTGAGTTTTTTCGAGATTACAAGGATGTGATCATCTAAAAAGCAACCGATTTCCAAGGTCTGTCAAAAATACTATTTTCTTGTATTACCAACACAAATCAAACAGAATTAATATGTTAGAAATTTGATAAGCTATATTGTATAAAAAGTTTTCATTATAATAATCGAAAGGAGATTTGTCATGATGTTTACTGATGCACAGTTGGCGCAATATGAAAAACACGGGGCGGTGACCATCGACAGTCCCTTTACGATAGAACAACTAGACCGTGCGGAGGCAGCATGGGATCGGCTGAAACAAAACGGGAGTGAGCCATATAGAGATCCGGATTATATTGAAGTTATTCAACACCCATACTTCGAAGAAGTCGCTAAAAAGCTACTTCGTGCTAACGCTGTGCACCTTTGGTGGGGCCTAGCTCCACATGAACGCCCACCAGCAAAACCACCATACGCAAGTAGTCGAGATCAATGGGCCAATGGATGCCACATAGACATTCAGGCGACACTAGAAGACTTCGAAGCAACACCTCGCCGGATGCGTGCTGAGCTGTGGTTCTGGCTCAATGACGTACCAGCCCATCGCGGTGCTATGCGTATACTATCTGGTAGTCATCGTCATATCATGGAACACTGGAGTCAGGTACTTCAGCCGGATCACAAAGCCCAATTACCCCGGGTGCACGGTTTGCGACCAGCCCCGGTTTCGAAGAATGCCCCCGCATTTCCAGAATATATACCAGATATGCATAGTGGTCCCCCTTGGATACAACAGGATCCAAGTCCTGCTGTGGCCCGCCGAGGCCAAATCTTAGTACTTTGTAGCGCTGGATTACACTCTGCATGGATGAATGAGGACAATGTACCCCGTAAGGCAATGGGAACATCGTGGGTAGCCACGGGAGTTTCCTGTGGGCTACCAAAGAATCAACGCGATGCGGTGATGGAATTTTTTCCAAGGTTACGGAGTAAACTTCGACCAGATCGCACTCACATCGTGCCAGATAATTTCGACTGGCTGTTCGAAAGTGACTACTATCCAAAATGGACAGAGACATTTTTAACATCCTATTAGGCTCTTTCAAAATTAAGTTAAGTCGAGGTTATGGAGCAAACATCCAAACTTCTTCTTTCTGCAAGGACATACACTCAATTACCAGTTGCAAGGAGCTCACCACTCTCGAATATATTCAATTTTCAAAAAAGCTGAATTACCCTCATGGTACCTCAACAAACATTTNACACACATAATTGCAGGAATGGTAGGCTTAAAAATGGACTTTGCCGTTCTTTTAATCGCAGGGATAATGGTAACATCCTTCACATTGGTCCCAAAATAGTCAAGATGTTTATAGCAGTCAATCAGGCGNTGGTAATTGGCAAGACACCTTACTTTAAGACAAAATNTCAGGCGAATAGAANTGCATTACAGAAATTAGTCTAATGGCCAAGACTGAAAANGCNAACAGCATTAGTAACATCCAACTTAGTTTTCGCATCATACTTCCTCCGATAGCTTGAGTGGTGTAAGTCTCCACCACTCAAGCTGTCCAAAAACCCCATCTNGGCTGTCTGTCTGTTATATCATTATCTTACGTAGGATAAGCTNGCAAAATTAACCCAAGCATCCCTACCATTAAACAAACTTACNTGGGCCCAATTGGAATCGTCTCGTACTTCTAACACTTTGACTTCCGTTCCTGCCGACATTGGTTGGGAGAATCGCTGCGGAGCATTGGCAGAATCTGCAACCCTTGCAATTGTATCGCCTACCATTATCACAGCATCTNGACCTTCATTCGTAGTAATGTNAACTATATGGGACACAACAAATACCATCCATAGCAACAAAGGTAAAAGGGCCAAGTTTCTTGCTAGAACCAACCCCCAACGAATTGATGTGGCAAATCCAATGGAACAAAGTAGGAATAATAATGCAGCAATACCGGACTGCTCAGCTGTGGATAACGATCTTCGCCACGAAAAAAAGCTGTCTAAAGTACTCTCTTCAATAGGCTTAGGCACCCAAGCGGGAAGAAGTGCTCGTGCCTGCTGTAGATTTTGTAAAGCTTGAGGATAATCAGGATCGATTTCTAGTGCTCGCCGAAAGGCCAATACTGCATTCCCGAGGTTTTCCGCTTGCAAAGCAGCAGTACCAATATTAGTATAAAGAGCCGCAGTCTCAACTCCTTGCTCAGACACCAGAGCGAAGAGATACTGTGCCCTCTGGAAATTTTCCATGCGAACTGCTCTTTTTGTTGCCTCCTGTGCTTGAGAATAAGCCGTAAATGCCTGCTTAATCTTGTCTTCAAGAGAACCTGACACCTCTACCGGAAACTCAGTGATGAAAGTGATTATGGAGAACATTATGAAATGTTTCAGGCATTCGGAAATTTTTACACGAATGTCGTTTTTATTAATCATCTATTATCTATTTCAAAACTTTATTTGAGAATGGAAGTAGGTATTCGAAAGAATTTGGTTTTCTCTTAATTATATTATTTTATCCCTTCTAACATTTCATCAGCTAATGTTAAGGCTCGGTTCCTAACATTACTATCGATTTTCGAGTTTACACCATCAGGTGCATATTCAAGTGCATCGCATTCAGATAGGACAGATTCATACTCCTTCCGGGAAACGATGTCTGCAACTGCCACCATACGTCTAAGCGCGTCACTTAGGTCTCCTGGACTAGTCGCAGTTGAAATTGACTCCCTTTGAAGTTGTAGCTCCTTTAATTTTCTAGTAACTGCAGGGTCCACATCTGCCCGCCGTTTTATCAATGGGGCAATGATCATAAACATGAAGGCCAAAGTATAACACATCCCTTGTTGTAGCCACCCTCCCAAGAATTGTCCAGATGAATGGGTCAGCAAATCAATGTCTTTGTTAATGGATAAATCAGCTCCACTTAGGGTGAAAGCAGGTCGTGTTTCTTTTGTAATTTGTTGGGAGTCAGGTTCTTTCTTTTCCAGTGTTGTCTCAACTTTTCTGGCTCGTACTACGTCTTGTGCAGAAACCATTTGTGCAGCTTTTACTGACAAGGCTATAGGGCGTGAGCGTGTAGTTTGAAATTCTTTCAGATCAGGATCAAACCACGAATAGGAAATGGGAGGAATCTCACGGACTCTATCGTTTAAAACTCGTATTACCAGTTCAAAACGTTTTCCATCACCAATGTATTCCCCCGCAATTTTACCATCAGGAATTCGAAAATNAGTATCAGGTAAATCATCTGCCACCNAAGGCAATGAAGCATTTTCAACNTCTGCACCTCCCTTCAAAATAAGTGTTACGTTAATTGGGTCACCAACTTGTACCACCGATCGATCGGCACTGACCTCCAAAACAACCCCCTTACCAACTGCACCCGCAAAACTAGTAGGGCGACCTTTCATCGGTACAGGTAACACCGTNAATTTCAGTCGCTTGTCATCGACCNTTAATTTACGAGACTGAGTTGCAGTACGTCTGCCAAATAGATCGCGTTGCCAACGTAAACCTTCATCTACATTCACTGAAGCAGGCTCAATATCGAATTCTCCAGGCTTCAGAGGTACCATAACGCGATCGACCTTCCACACGACATACGTTTTGTTTTGTTNCTGGTCTGATCGTACATTAGCTGGAAATGCCTGTTGTCCCGAATTAAGTAATATAGAAAATGTATTATCTTTCTGCTTATCTTCATCATNAAACTGGAAATCGTCCTGACGATCAAACAAAGGTACTTGAGCCTGTTGATTAATCAGGTTTTCGACACCGCTGGATTCTACCCACCATTCCAAACTAATAGGTATCCGTTGGCCCACATAAAGATCACTTGGAGGTAAAATTAACTTAATATGTTGGTTAGTAGCCCTAGGTATCTTTTCAACATCGATTCTTGCCCCTGATACTTGTTTTCGGATATTATTTTGCACAACCACGAATGGCCCAACTTGATAATTTCCCACATTTTTCGCTAGAAAACGTAGATGATATTTGAATACTACGCTCCGACTCTGGGTCATCCGACCATTTATAATTTGAATATTGGAACTGACGTTAGGACTTACTCCGACAAGTTCCAAAGAAGCATTTGGTGGCTGTTCAAATTTAAGCTGCGGCTGGGGGGTTTCATCGAACCCTTCTGCTACAACCAGTAATTCCAAAGGAACTCCCGAATAATATGGGGGGCGTTGGGTCGTTTGAAGACTTGCTGATTGAGTCCAACCATGGATACTAGATAAGTCAAGTAATAATATCAACAACAGAACAACTATTATAGTAAAAAGCCTCAGGTTATATGTCTTTCCCATCACCAGTCTTTCTCCACAGGTTCATAACCAGCACTCCGTTTTTGTTTCTCTTCTTGGTCTTGACGACGTTGTGCTTCACGATCACGTACCCCCTGAAGCATCTGACTTAAATTCCCCTGATCTTGTTGCTGCTGTTGATCTTGCTGCTGTTGATCTTGCTGCTGTTGCTGATCTTGCTGCTGCTGTTGCGGAGGTTCTAATAGGGCAAGTGCCTGAATTAAGTTTTTGGAAGCTGCTTGTTGCTGGGGACCAATACCGTCAACAGAAATTTCATCTCTCGTCATCATGTATACTACATCATCCATTTTCAGCTTTGCATCACTGACCAAAAGACCTGCTTGCTGCATTTTCTCAACAACCTGCGCTGTTTCGACATCTTGACTTGAGTTTTGATTTGATTGTTGTGTTATACGTTCTGATTGTTTTGCTAAAGCGTCTGCTATCATACCGGTCACTGTGGACAGAGAACTTTGTTTTGTTGATAGAGGGCCTAAGCGTGAAACAGTTTCGGTTTTACTAGCAGTTTCTGCCAAGGTGATAGCATCTTGTGTTTCATCCCCCAATTCTATTTGCTTCTGAATTGTATCCCGAAGATGCTCTATTAAGGAAAAGAAAAGACGGCGCAATTGCTCTGTTGTTTCAATTGATTTATCTACTGAAGATTTAACTGGGCGCAACGAAGAAGTAGAAATAGCATTCACATTTTTTTTTCGAATAAGGTTAGCCAATTTTTTTCGATTGTTTTTAAATTGTTGCGACATTTTTTTCTGTAACCTTCTCGCTTCTTCCAAACGTGCTTTTTCCGCTTCTAGTTCATTGGCTTGATCGGCTTGAGACTGAACTGGAGGCACATTACCAATTTGGTTTTTGCCAGAAGATGATTTTTGCCTACTCTGATTCTGAGCTTGATTGGCCATTTGTTCTTGCGTAACATCGATTTGATTTAAAGCAGATTCTATTAAGTCTTCTAAACGCACATCTCTTTCTATATTTTTATCTTGAAATCCTAGAATCAAAGGGATATATTCCGAGAACTGCTGTGAGAATTCGACTTTACTTAACCGACGAGCCATTAAATCAATGGATGGATCCAAATATTGCTGAATTCGTATTTGATCTTGGTACACCAATTCAACAAGCTGACGCAAATCCAAAAATATTTCGCGAGCATTAGCCAAGAAAGTAATTCCTTCATCTTGTAACCCAATGGCATTCTCATAGTAAGAACTTTNCAATTGTACAATTGCAGCGGAAAATTTCTGATGAGATTTCCCAACCCATGGTACTGCATTTTGTAAATTTTCAACCAGTTTCTGTTGCCTAGGATCCTCTGAAGTCTCTTGTTTTTTCTGGTTTTCCAAACCCGCGCTTAAACCTTGGAAAAGTTCGTGTATACGTTCGCTTAAACTAGTTTGGGCATCTATTAAATATTCTCCCGTTAACCAAGCCGGCAGAACCTGATCTGATTGTAGCGACAACTTCTCTCCTTTATTAGCCTTGATACCCGTTTGCTGAATTAATTCCATACTATCACTTAGCAACACATCAATACGTGCAACTGGATCAAGTAGTTGATCCCGCCCTCGTTTCAGTTCAGTAAGTGCAGTTGCTGCACGACGATATGCTCTTTCCACTTGGGAAGTCCGGAGGCGACGTCTAGCTTGTCCCATTCGCTCTTGACCTCGATGTAGATAATGCACAAGCCCTTCCAACTGCGCAACTCNCATCTTGTCCTCTGGAGTTCGATCGCTCTCATTTTTTCCGCGCAGGCCATCAACTTTACGAACCGCATTGCTAGTAAGTTGTTGGCTTTCTGATAGCACATCCAATTGTTGAACAGCCAACGATCGAAGCTTTCGTCGTGATTGTTCATTTGTATACATTTCCGTTTCTCCTAAATCCACTTCCTGACGAACAACATCTAAAAATCCCCTTTGTATTTCAATAATTTCATTAACTTTCTTTAACAAATCATCTTTTTCAGCTTCCNTCAGAGAATCCGATAAGACCATAGCGCGTTTTAAAACAACTTCCAAATTGTGACGAGCTTTTATATNATCTCTTAAAGTAACAGCTTCTCTAAACCAGTTGGCAGCTCTATATAAAGATTCTAGAGCAGATTTTGGTTCAGTTTCTAAGACACTGTCGGCTTTTTTGACTTCCACCCAACCAAGGTTATAAGTGGCATTATATCGTACAATACCATCGGCACCAGCGTGTCTTCTCGCTTCTCTGAATAACCTATCAGCTTGATCCCATAAATTAGTGTCGAATTTTTGCAAGGCTTCATTATAAATAGTTCTAGGATCCTTTTCCCTTGAATCTATATCCTGTGCATCTTCCTTTGTCTCTATATCAAGGGATGCTGATTCATCAGAAGAAGAGGTAGTTTCATCAAACACCACAACTGGCTGTTTTTCATCTTGTTGTGCTAAGGTTTCAACTGAAAAAAGTGATAGTAATATAATTACGAGTCTAACCNTTCTATGCACGCGAAATGAAATNCCTGAACNGTAACTCATTTGTCCACTACCCATGGTGCTAATAACGGCACCCAACANACTTAATAATGCTANTAACAAGGTGACNTGAAATGAATCGTTCCGAACAGTNCTGCTTCGTCCATCCATTTCACCCCGAGTTAAACNTGCAATATGAGTATCAAATATAGATTTAAGATCCAATACNCCNGTACCTGCTGGNATATAAGCGCCTTCTGTTAGCAACGCGATTTCCCGTAATAAGCTGCCGTCCAAACGACTCTCAACAANCTTTCCATCACTATCCCTTAGTATNCTCCGAGCTCCAGTTTTCGGATCTGTTATCATTATGTCACTACCATTTTCATCCCCAAATCCAATAGAGAGNATACGGACCCCTCTTTCTGCTGCATCTTTAGCGGCTTCAACAGGGAAAGAATCGTGGTCTTCGCCATCTGTAATAAGTAGAATAGACCTNGAAATATCCGCGGCATCTCCAAATCCNGCTATGGCTTTACGAATTGGTTCCTCTAATCGAGTCCCTCCACGTGTAACAGTATGAGNACCAGCTTGATCCAAAACCAATCTTAAGAACCCAAAATCNGGGGTTANTGGTGACAATACAGATGCACGACCAGCAAAAGCAATNAAACCAACTTGATCTCCATCTAAATAGGTAAGAAGATCNATTAACTCCGCTTTTGCNCGTTCCAGTCGACTGGGAGCAACATCTTCAGCCAACATGGATTTGGAGACGTCTAGACAAACCATTATTTCTGCACCNACTCTCGGTGTAGCAACAAATTGAAATCCCCACTGAGGTNGCATCAGTGACAAGATCAAGAAACATCCGCAAAGAGAAAGTAAGATGATACGTAAATACCTTCTAACTGGTGGAGAATTCTTTACCAAACGCGATTGTAAAATAGGGTGCATGAATTTGGAAAGGTCNCGACCTAAACGACGCTCCAACCAGACCATTANAANAAGTAAAGATACAACTCCCCAAAATAAGTGGAACCATTGTGGCTCCGCAAAATGNAGATTGCTCATGGTAACCTCCGCAATACCGTCCCTGAAGATAACAAGGATGCTNCAATCAGTATCANNGCTGCGAGCACAAAAACACTGTAATGTTCACGATACTGCAAATAACGAATTTCAGTTATTTCACTACGTTCTAATTCATCTATTTCTTTGTATACTTCTTTTAGCCCCTNAGCATCTCGAGCATGGAAATACTTCCCACCAGTTCTCGCAGCAATATCTCTTAAAGTTTGTTCATCGATTTCCACCCTAGCTCTACGGAGAGATACACTCCCATCCTGCATAGTTACTGGCATCGGAGCTAATCCTGTAATACCAGCAGCAATTGTATAAACCTTTATGTCATTTGCTGCTGCTAAGTCTGCAGCATGTAAAGGTTGTATCACTCCGGCATTGTTAACACCATCAGTGAGGAGTACTATCACTTTAGATTTTGATTCATGTTGTAGCAAACGTTCCACTGACAACGCTAGACCTTCACCCACAGCTGTAGCTGCCTCCGTTTGCTGAGTGGCCACTTTTATATCGTCCATTATAGCAACCAGATTGTTATGATCTAATGTCAATGGACAGATGCCATCCGCATAAGTGCCAAAGCTTACAATACCAACAAGGTCATTGGGTCTACCATTTCCTGTCTGTTCTCCTAGGACGAATTCTCTAAATACATTCTTAAGCGCTTCCAGTCGGCTTACGCTATAATCACCTTCCACAAAGTCCCGAGCATCCATAGAACCTGATCGATCCATGGCCATAATAAGAGCAATCCCTTCTCTTTTTACTTTTGTGGTTGCGTCTCCAGTTCGAGGTCCAGCAAGGGCAAACGCAATACACAATGCGGCTATTGAAAGTAAAACTGCAGGTAAATGTGAGAAATATACACGGGCTGTTCGCTGAGCCGAGTCCGGTAGCACCAGACTAGAGTAGGTTACTGAAGATGGAATATGAATCGCTAACCAATAAACCAAGGGTGCAAGAACACCAAGTAGCAGAAATAAAGGATCGCGGAATTCCCAACCGATTGGACTAATCATGCCCCATTTCCTTTTCTCCTTCAGCAACTATTGTTTCTTCTCTAGAGACAGAATTTAGAGTTGATTCTGATCCAGATCGTTTTCGTATGTTCAAAGATTGAGAAGCAGATGACTCATCCAGCATTGGAGCGTCTTGTTTTGTTTGTTCAATAAAATTGGTTGCTGAACGTAGAGCTTTATTAATCGATTCTGTATCTGGAATATATTGTGCAAACTTAACCTGATCTGCTTGACGCAGGAATTCCTGCAAGAAACTCTTATGTTCCAAAGTCAAATCCGGCGAAGTCGCGGCGACTTCCAAAAACTCTTCAGTCGTTAGCTCCGGTGCATGCAGATCGAAGCGGTCTTCCAAATAATGACGAACGATATCTGAAAGCTCGACAAAAAAAGTGCTTACTTCATCAGCCTCTGGATTTTGCCCTAACCTCAATTTATTTAACCGGCTGTAAGCAATATCAAATGCACTTCGCCGACGACTAAGAATCCGGTTTTTCTGCCAAACTCGCCAAGCAAACGGCAACCCTAGTAATGATAAAACTAGCGCCGCAATTAAACCTATCCACAGCTTGGATTTACCAACTCCCAAAGGTGCTAACTCTCGCAACGGTGCTTTCATTTCATTCGACGCCCCTGTTGGAACGACAGATTCAACATTAAATTCAAGCCGCTCTGTTAACACCTCGTGTGCATCTTCACCTTCTGGAGCCAAACGGTTTCCTGGCCGACGATCTACGAACTCAATCATTAATGGAGGTATTGCATGAGGTCCAGAACTAGGCGTTTGTAAGCGATATCGATGAATAGCCAAAGAGCGGCCGTCATTATCAATACTCTTCCTCGGCACAAAATCCACAATGTTGAATCGTTCCATAGACTGGCCAAACTCTGGCATTAGTAATTCAACACCTTCTTCCGCACTGACCTCAAGCGTTAATGTCAAAATATCACCGATAATGGGTTTTGCAGGATGTAGTTTAATTGAAATCTTTACAGGACCTCGTTGGGTTGAACCTTGAATAAAGTCAGAACCTGTATCTTTAACATTGATGTCTTTTTTCCCATTTTCGCCATCATTCGTCCTTGTTAAATTATGATTATCTGCGTACGACGTATCACTCAAAAGCAAGGAAGTACATAAAACGGCAAAAGCAACTATTAAGAAAAAAGAGTTACGAAAGATCATCGACGTAACCTTTTCCCTCTCATCTGAAAAAAATTCACTAAGGGATCAACCACAGAGCCTGAAGCATCAATGTGTATAAAATCAATTCCTCTTTTCCGTAAATTCCGTTCTAAATTTGTAACTCGCTCTTTGCCAGCCGAAGACATTGATTCCGCAAAAGACCTGGAACTTGTATCATAGAGACGAGTAACATTGCTTTCAGAATCTTTGAGGGCAATTAAACCAACTCTAGGCATTTCTAATTCTTTTGGATCAGTAATAAGAACAGCAATGACATCATGTTTACGATTGGCTGTCATTAAAGCATGTTGGTAGTCGTCATCTAAGAAATCACTTACCAAAAAGCAGACAGATTTCCTTTTTGAAACTGATAGGAGAAATTCCATAGCCTGGCAGATATTAGTACTACTATCTGCGGTTCTTAAGCGTTTTTTGCCTTTTTCAGTTCGCCATGTATTGAATAAACGCTGCCATAAGCTGGAATCTCGATTCTCATTTNCCCCCCAACTTTCTGGGANATCCTGTCCATGTGCCAATACTTCACGTACTACACGTAGAGCGTGTTTCTGTCCTTTGCGTGGCGGAATAAATTGTTCAATGCCGCCATGAAATAAGCATAATCCCACTTTGTCGTCATTTTGAATAGCAGAAAAGGCAATCAGGGCACAAAATTCTGCNGCAACGTCACGTTTACTACGTTCACTTGTACCAAAATNTTGCGACGGTGAAATATCCGCCATTAACATCAAAGTNAGCTGTCTCTCCTCAACATAACGTTTTACATAAGGTTGGCCTACCCGCGCAGTTACATTCCAATCAATAGACCGAACATCATCTCCAGGAACATAGGGTCTTACTTCATCAAACTCGACTCCTCCTCCTTTAAACACAGAGATATATTCTCCGGCTAGAACGTCGGCTACCTGACGACCGGTGCGTATCTGGATTTCCTTAACACGTCTGATAATCTCACTTGCTAGCATGGGCAAACTCCAGAGTTAAGGCACCAAAACGGAATCAAGAATTGTCTGAATAATACTTTCAGGAGATTTACCCTCCGCTTCGGCCTCATAACTCAACATAATACGGTGGCGAAGTACATCCGGAACCAACGTTTTTACATCATGAGGAGTAACATAATTTCGGCCTTGCAGAAAAGCATGAACTTTAGCTCCCTGCATCAAGTAGATTGACGCCCGAGGGCTGGCACCATGCTCAAGCATGTTTTCCACATCAACCACCGGATTATCATCCGTTCCACCACGTGTAGCTTGAACTACATCCACAATATAATTTCGTACCTTTTCATCAACAAACACTTGATCAATCACCTGTCGGGCAGCAAAAATTTCTTCAGGAGATGTTACTTTATTAACAGTCGATTCGATCTGACTACCTGCCATGCGATCTAGTATCTTACGTTCTTCATCCTTATTCGGATACTCCACTTTAATCTTCAACATAAAACGATCTACNTGTGCTTCTGGTAAAGGGTAAGTTCCTTCTTGCTCAATAGGGTTTTGNGTAGCCAATACCATGAAAGGTTGANCCATTTGATACGTTTGNCCACCTATGGTTNCTTGANGTTCCTGCATGGTTTCTAAAAGGGCAGCTTGAACCTTAGCNGGAGCTCGATTAATTTCATCTGCNAAGACAAGATTAGAAAAAATAGGNCCNTTCTTTATGCTATATGTNCCTTCTTTTGGATTGAATATTTCTGTGCCNATNACATCAGCAGGCAACATATCAGGAGTAAATTGGATACGAGANAATCCNGTGTCAACAGCGTCTGAAAGCACTTTAACCGCTGTTGTTTTTGCCAAACCGGGCATCCCNTCGATCANNACGTGGCCTCCAGCTAACAATCCAGTCAGCAATCGATTAACCATAGTNTCTTGACCAACGAGCACCTTGTTGANCTCATTGATTAATTTGACTCCNAAATCTTTAAATTGATCACTATTTTTTTCAGTNACGANACTCNTNTTNCTTTAAANCCTCGATAATCTAGCTATATTTTTNCANATGTCTTACAACAACCTGATCTCTAANAGNAGCTTATGGATAATAATCTAAGTATCTTTCNCGCATTGACGGCAGGTTGCTAGTGTTTTGAAATGCATNAATTTATAAAAAAACAAGAAATTNACCTAATTTAGATANGGAATTTCGGNACAANCAGTAGATATAAACCATAAACCTCTAAAGTCAAAGAAGTTTGGAANCTGATAAATCCGTTACTTAAACTAGTTTGTAAATAATTGNATGAATTAATGTTCTCNATTCATAAANACANAGTTNCAACCCAATTTTGTGCAACGATTAAAATTTTTGAAAAGTTTACTTTTTAACTAGATCCCAATTATAATATAATTATAATGTAAATGAATATGTATCAGAATAATTTTAACTCTGACTAACCTACTGGTTAATGGAGAAGAGAATCCATGAAATTAGAACTCAAATCACGTGATTTCCCTGTATGGCAGGGAATTGTATCGCTTGAGCAAACTGACAATTGGGTCAAACCATGGCGAATACCGTATCAGTCTCAGAATCTCTTTCACCATCAACTATGTATTCGAGCTGCTATGCCAGCAGGTGCAAGGATTATTTTCCGGTCTGATACCAGCTATATTGGGGGGGGAATTGAGCCACAGTTGGAAGAAAATCAGATAGATCTATATTGTGACAAGACATTTATCAAATCAGTTAGTTTGCAGAAAAAAGATAGGTTTCTTTTTTCTGACTTGCCAAGTGGTAACAAATTAATCGAGTTGTGGCTCCCACAGAAGGGAGAATTGAGGCTCAAAGTTATCGAAGTAGCCAATGATGCTAGCTTAGCCCCAGTCGAAGACAGTCGACCTCGTTGGATTACCTATGGTAGCTCAATCACCCAATGTTCTGCTGCCGAATCTCCAAGTCAGACATGGCCTGCAATTGTTGCACGGCAATTGAATTTAAACCTAACTTGCTTGGGATTTGGAGGGCAGTGCCACCTAGACCCAATTATTGCCCAACTAATTAGGGATCTTCCAGCCGACTTTATTTCTATCTGTGCAGGCATTAACATCTATGGTTCAGCCAGCTTAGGCCCAAGAGCTTTTCGCCAGGCACTCATCGGAACAGTCCAGACAATTAGGGAGAAACACATAGATATTCCGGTCGTCTTAATATCTCCCATCTACTCACCACCTCGCGAAAAAGCGAAGAACGCGGTAGGATTCACACTTGAGGAGATGAGAGTAGAAGTTGCTACTGCTGTTGAGGATTTAAGGACNCATGGCGATCAAAAATTGCATTATGTGGATGGATTACAACTTTTTGGTGNCGACTTNNTCGAAATGCTACCAGATCAATTGCATCCAAACGCAGAAGGGTATAAAGCACTAGGTAAAAAATTCACTCAGCAAATAGCGAATAAATTCTTCGTTACACAATAGATTGATCAATCAAGCATATGTAAGTGGTCCAAGATTTTTTCTTTTTCAGATTCTAGTTTAGCTTTGCGCTCGTATTTCTGATCAATAACCTCTTTTGGTGCACGTTCAACAAAATTTTTATTAGCTAACATCTTTTCCACGTTCTCAAGTTCTGCAGTTGCTTTACCCGCCCTTTTCTGTAGACGTTCCTTTTCCTTATCGATATCAATGACACTCAACAATGGAATATATACAGTCAAATCGTCAATTATGGCGGTAGCAGAAGATTTTGGTCTCTCTTGATATTCTGCTATTGAGACTGTTGCAAATTTCGTAAATGACCGCAGATTTTCTTCAAGATATGTGTCCAAAGTTTGCCGTGTATCTGTACTGGGGGCTTGAATCAATATTTCGATCTCACTTGAAGGAGGAACATTCATTTCACCTCGGACACTCCGGATTTCGTCAATAACATCCATAATGACTCCCATTTTCATTTCAGCTGTTGCATCTTTNAGATTCTGATTCGGCTCTGGATAAGATGAAATGGTTATACTCTCNCCNGCAATAGGTAATTGTTGCCAGATCTCCTCAGTTAAGAATGGCATAATCGGATGCAATAAGCGTAATGTTCCATCCANAATTTCGATAGCAACTGTTTGGGCTGTGTACTTAGCAACCGGATCATCCGAATAATAAAGACGTTGTTTAATCATTTCCACATACCAATCACAAAATTCATGCCACATAAACTCATAAATAATGTGTGCGGCATCACTGAACCGGAATTGNCCAAATGCNTCGTTAATACCTTGTACTGCTGTGTCAAATCGACTGCGGATCCACTGGTCAGCTAGTTGTGGATTAATTTCAATTGACGAGATTGGATCATAGTCTTCNAAGTTCATCAGCAAAAATCGCGATGCGTTCCATATCTTATTAGCAAATCGTTTGCCAGCTTCNATCTGGTATTCTGGTAGCGGCATGTAAGGNCTAGGGATGGNAGAGTACACAATAGCAAAACGAAAGGCATCTGCACCGTATTTTTCAATTTTTTCTACCGGATCGATGGTATTCCCACGGGACTTACTCATTTTTTTCCCATGTTCATCAGCAACTAATCCATGCAAGTAAACCTGCTTGAAAGGGACATGCCCCATACATTCCAAACCAAGCATAATCATTCGCGAAACCCAAAAAAAGAGGATATCCCAACCCGTAACTAANACTGAGGTAGGATAAAAAGTTTTGAGAAGATCTGTNTCTTCAGGCCANCCCATAGTTGAAAAAGGCCAAAGTCCTGAACTAAACCAAGTATCCAAAACATCTTCATCCTGNTTAAGNTTTTCAGAACCACAATNAGAACANTGATCTGGGGTNTCAACAGTACAAGTGATACCATGGCAATCATCACAATACCATATTGGTATTCGATGTCCCCACCAACGTTGCCGTGAGATTGACCATGGCAAAATATCTTCCATCCATTGATGAAAGCGTTTAGTTTCACGATCNGGAATAAAAGTGATCTGGCCAGATTTAGAGGCTTCAANGGCACGTTCAGCCAAAGGTTTCACATTCACATACCATTGAGGGGAAATGTAAGGTTCGATNATCTGATCACATCGATCGTGATGACCAACAGCNTGCATATGATCAACAACTTTGAGTAGCAATTGTTGGGATTGAAGGTCTTTAACCAATGCCGCTCGACAGTCAAACCTATCTAAAGATGCATATTTTTTACCTGCATTTNCATTCAAAGTTCCNTTCTCATTAAAAATATTGATTGTTTCCAGATTATGTCGCTTGCCAATTTCATAGTCGTTTAGATCATGTGAAGGTGTAACTTTAAGCGCCCCTGTCCCTGTTTCCATATCAACATATTGATCAGCAATAACTGGTAATTCCCGCCCAAGGATCGGCAGAATGACAGTTTTTCCAACCAAATGCTTATACCTATCATCTTTTGGATTAATAGCCACTGCGGTGTCGCCAAGCATCGTTTCAGGGCGTGTGGTCGCAATGATCAAGAATTCGTCTGAATCCTTAACATCATATTTGATATGGTAAAAATTACCTTCAATTTCGATTGGAATGACTTCTAGATCAGACACAGCCGTTTGGCAATTTGGACACCAGTTAACCATATAATCTCCACGATATATTAATCCACGCTCGTAAAGTTTCACAAATGCAGTTCTAACTGCCTTGGATAGTCCTTCATCAAGTGTGAATCGCTCACGCTCCCAATCACAAGAACTACCAATTTCTTGCAATTGACTGATAATTCGCCCACGTGACTCATCTTTCCATTGCCACATTCGATCAATGAATTTCTCACGGCCGATTTCCTGTCGACTGGTTCCTTCTTCAATTAATGTCCTTTCCATAATCAATTCTGTTACTATACCTGCGTGATCTGTACCTGGCATCCAAAGCGTATTGTAGCCTTGCATCCGCTTCCAACGGATCAATGTATCTTGGAGTGTATTATCTAATGCATGTCCAATGTGCAAACTACCAGTAATATTAGGTGGGGGAATAACAATTGAAAAAGGTGGATTAGTAGACTTGTCTTTTGCATGAAAGTAATCTCGCTTAAGCCAGAATTGATACCATTTTTTTTCGATTTCTTGGGGTGAATAATTCTTCGGAATATCCGTCGTCATTCCATTTTCCCTTAATCTAAAATTGAATATTTAGACTGTAATAAAAGTATCTCAGAAACAGTTCCGAGCAGGTCTTTGAATTGAAAAAGCTCTTCTCGATAATNAAACGAGAAGAGCTCAAATTATGTTCGAGCATATCTGGTTTAACCAGANATTAGGTTCTCAAGTGTTTTAANAGCNGCATCGCTATCAACACCATCAGCAACAATCTCCAACTCATCATTTTTATCAGCTGTCAGCATTATGATGCCCATAATACTNTTAGCANTAGCTTTCATNAATTCTTTTTGAAGAGAAATNTTAGACTCAAACCCCTTGGCAGCATCTGCTATTTTATTCGCTTCTTTAACNTCAATTCTCACANTGACNATTATACTTTTTTTAGCCATTATCAATCTCTATCATGAATGTTAAACACTGAGACAATATAACGCAGCTGACACTTAACTGGATTCAAGTTGTACNATTCTTAATCTCCTAAAGTTTCATTCAACTCATTATTCAGATTTTTAGGCGCGTCAATGCCGAACTTTTGACTTAATAGATTTGCTACTGCGGTTTCAATCAGGTTTGANATGTTCCTACCGGGTGCTACTGGTATTGTAACNTGATTAACTTTTGCTTCGTGAAAGGCATAAGACTCATTANTAAATCCTGTNCGNTCGTACCCTTGGTTCTCATCCCACTCCTCAAGACANACAACTAACTCAACTTGTTTCTGATCTCCAATAGCGGTCACTCCAAATGAGGAAACCACGTCAATAATACCGAGTCCTCGAACTTCAATGTAATGTTTAAACAATTTTGATCTGGTTCCGAGGATACGAGGCCCAGCGACTTGTTTGAGTAGAACAGAGTCATCTGCAATNAAGCGATGTCCCTTTTGGATNAGCTCAAGGGAACACTCACTTTTACCTATGCCGCTCTTACCTAAAACTAGAACCCCNATACCAAATACGTCTACTAAATTACCATGGACACAGTCAACAGCCCCCAGTTNATCTTCCANAAACTGGAGTAATCGAACGGTGAAAATNGTCGAACTCAAGGGCGTCGATAAAATTGGAACTTGATGTTGTTCTGCNAACGTCTTAANTNCNNCTGGAACNCATAAATCCGANACGAAAACTANACATGGAATTGTATATGAAAAAAACAGNGATANTACTTCGNATNGGTNGGAGNAAGAAAGATTTTGGAGGTAGGCAACCTCACCTTTCCCGAAAATCTGNACCCTATCAGAACCAAAGTNCTCATAGTAGCCGCACAAAGCAAGACCCGGCCGATTTGAATCAGCTGAGATTATTTGACGATTTAACCCCTCTTCACCTGCAATAAGATCAAGCTTAAGATCCCCACCGGCATGTTCAATTAGATTCTGAACAGTGATATGATGTACCATTTCTAACTACTGATTTCCAGCGATCTACTTTTGTGACCGATTTGCACGATCCAATCTAATTCCATTTTCGCCGTCTTTTACTGGACGGGAGAATNCCAAGTTGTTCCCGATACTTAGCTACTGTTCTTCGCGCNGCATGAATACCCAANTCTCCTAAGGAATCTGATATCGCTTGATCACTTAATGGCTTCGCCGTATTTTCCTTAGCAATCATATGTCCAATTTTATCTTTTACTGTTGTGGTTGATATAGTTCCGGAGTCAGTGTCAAGTTCAGCNCTAAAGAAGAAAGATAACGGATAAATTCCTTGGGGGGTTTGTACATATTTACTACTGGTCGCACGACTTACCGTTGATTCGTGAACACCAACNGTGTCAGCAATTTCACGACGNACGAGTGGTCTTAGTCCATCAATGCCNTTCTCAAGAAAACCGACTTGAACTGCAAAAACAGCCTCAGTAATTCGGGCAACTGTCTGCCGTCTCAAATCGATGTTCTTCAGTAAATCAATCGCTCTAGCTCGATAATTTTCAAGGAACTCCTTTGTTTGTTTATCGAGTTTCTTNGTATCATTGAGCATCATATCAACATAAAANTGATTTAAACGAAGTCGGGGCATTCCACTATCATTTACAACAGCTTTATACCCACTCTCAACTTTTTCCAAAACTACGTCAGGAATAATAGATCTTTCTGATGCCTTCTGTCCCTTACTAGACAACGGCATAAAGCGCCTTCCCGGAAATGGATCAAGTGTACTAATAATATCGCGAGCAGCTAAAACTTCTTCCGTTTTAACACGAAGAGCTTGTGCAACTTGACGAACCTGATTCTGCTTAAGGGCCTCGAAATGATCAGTAATTATTTTCGTTACCAATGGATCATCAATCCCATATGNNTTAGCTTGCAGGAATAGTGTTTCCTCTGTCGTNNGAAATGGNACTCCAACAGGTTCAAATTGTCTTTGCATAAAAGTCAATACATCTTCAACATCCTCAACTTCACAACCAACTTGCTTAGCGATTTCCTCAGTTGGATTTAATCTTTGCGATCGATAAGTGTTACCATCATCAATCGGTTCATAGATTGAAAGACAACCATCCTCATCTAGGTTGCCGATAATTGTAACACCTATTTGATGTTCACGTTCAGAAAGTGAGATTATGTCGAGTTGGTTCAGCAGGAAATCCTGTAAAGACCAGTGATTTTCAAGATCTTGCAGTCGATTTTCAGTATCATGGTATTCAAAGGCCAACCTCTCACTTGGGTAAGTGCTGTCATCTAAAAAATCCTCCCAACCGAAGTCCGGTTCTGGATCACCAGATTCTATCAATTTATCTTCCGCTGAAGAAGAATCTGTGTTTTCTTCGGGGTCTTTATCAGGATCATCTATGCCCGAATTCGCTAGTTCTTCCGGTTCAGAACCCTGTTGATCTAATTCTTCTTCTAAACCTTCATCCAAAAAGGGATTTTCCTCCAACTGCTGTGTCAAATGCTGAGTAAGATCTAATCGAGACATCAGCAACATCTTGATTGCTTGCTGCATCTTCTGGGACAATTTAAATTGAAGCTTTTGCTCAACTCTTTGGCTAATAGATTGATTCAATCCCAGATTCATAATTCTGATTCCTATGTGACATCAATTATAATTTCAATGACGGCGGAGTTCAAAGTGTTGTCCAAAATATCTTTGACGAGCAATTTCATTTTTGATTAGCTCTTCCGGAGAACCAGCTAATGTAATTTTACCATCAGTGATAAGGTACGCTCGATCAACAATTTCAAGCATCTCTGCAGCATTGTGATCGGTCACTAACACACCAAGATTTCGTTCCCGAAGATGAAAAATGATTTGTTTGATGTCTTGAACAGCAATCGGATCAATTCCAGAAAAAGGTTCGTCTAAAAGGATAAAAGAGGGATCGGCCGCCAAAGCACGAGCAATTTCCGCTCGACGACATTCGCCGCCAGAAAGCGTATAGGCCTTACTTTTTGCGAGATGCGATATGCCGAGTTCATCCATCAATTCCGTTTTTCTCCGTCGCCGCATTTGTTTGTCAATGCCCATCACTTCTAAGACAGACTCAATATTTTCTTCAACCGTCAACTTTTGAAAAATCGAGGTGTCCTGTGGAAGGTAACCGATACCAAGTCGAGCACGTCTAAACATTGGAAACTTAGTGATGATTTGACCATCATAGGAAATCTCCCCCACATTTGGTTTGATTGACCCCACAATCATGTAAAAAGTTGTCGATTTACCTGCGCCATTCGGGCCTAACAAACCGACAATTTCACTTGTTCCAACTTCAACACTTACGTCATCAACAACGTTACGCCCTTTTCTAGAATAACGTTTAATAAGGCCATGTGTTTTCAACTTAATAGACATCATCTTTGCAGATCAGTCCTTAATTATTCTGATTTATTGGACGACGCATCATTATTGCCTTGACTGTTACCACTCATTCGAACACGAAACTTTACGTCTCCTTTTCCAGTTCTTTTTCCGGTTCGTCGATTAAACATAAACTGTTTTGCTTCCAACCGATCTTCATTTTGCAAGACCACGACATTTTTACTGAGTTCCACAATATCTTCGACATGGTCGATGACTGCATGCTCGCAGGTAGCAAAAATATCCTTATCACGCATTTCGACATTGCCAACAGCAACTGTCTTTTTATATTCGCCTGTTTCCAAATTACGATGAAGTGTGACCTTATCAGCATTTAAAAAGCCACCCGACTGCCGAATTCGGACTGAGCCAGTCAGGATAGTAAGACCGGTTTCCTCATCCTGTTCAAAGAAATCTGCATGCTCGCAAACAATTAGACCTTCTTCTCCTTTTTGATTACTGTTTGCTTTTTCTTTCTGTTTACCTATACTGGTTTGTTCCCCTTCAGCAATCAATTTATAAGGAACTGAAAGCAAAATTAAAACAGCGGAGATCGAAATTAAGGTTCTAAGCACTTTGTGATGAACTAAGCCTCTCGAATTATAAATTGGTTTCATCATTTTTTTTCATCCTTAGGGTAAAGTTTTGCACGTACCTGCTTCATCTGGACTATCCTTAGATCAGGATCGCCCATTGCTTGATTTCCAAACATAACCGAGTCACCACGCTCAATCCTCGATTCATTTGGAGCATAGAGTTTCTCTTGGTCATTGAGCCAGTGAAGTTCGTCGGTAAACATTTTTCCATCCTGACTAATAGCAATCACATCCTCAAAGACCTTCACATTCTGGTTGGACTGGATAAGCTCACCCTGTTGACCCGTTACAGTTATTGCAAGTCTCCCATTTTGAAATATTTTCACNACCGGGTTGTCCACAGAAGTTACANCTAAGTGAGAAGTGGCAGAGTGTCCAACAAGCTCCCACTTCAAAACACCCCCTTCAGTGTGACTAGTAGAAAAACTTNTTAACTGTTGTTGNGGGATATCTTCCGCATTGTTTTCGCCAACCTGATTTTCTCCTGCATTGCAACCTNANTAGATGGCAATGAATGCTAACATTATCACNAAGCTTAAGNTAGGATATTTTTGGTTGTGTTTTCCACCGATCATGCATCCAAATCCATTGTTCCGGATAACGTCTAATATAAGACTCAATTATCTTTGTAAAATGCTGTGTATTAGTAACCAAATCCGATTGATAATCACCGGTTTGATGCAGATCCACAGGGGGCTCTACTACCAACCGATGTTTGTCGTTTGTTTGCCGAATGATGAACATTGGTAAAATCGGAGTTCCTGTTTTGAGCGCAATGGCAACGGGACCATACGGCGTATACGCAGGACGATTGAAAAACTGNACAAACACNCCTTTCGTTTTGGTATCTATGTCCGCCAAGATACCAAGCAATTCGTTTCGATCGAGACAACTCAGTGCTTCTCGCATTGACCTATNGCGATTAAGGGCAATGTAACCTGCTTTTTTACGATGTCGATGAACAAATTNATTCAGCCACTTTGACCTTAACTCGCGGGTAATTGCTCTACCTTCGTAGCCATGCGCAGCTAGGCTCACAGGAAGAAGTTCCCAGTTTCCCACGTGTCCCGATACTCCAATCACACCNTTCCCTTCATTCAGGGCNCGATCAATGTACACTTTGCCTTCAATAGCAATATCATTCTGGATCCACTTTTTCAAACGCCCCGAAAACTGCAGAAACTCAACTAGATTTTTCCCTACATTCCGGTAACAACGCTTGGCAATTTTTTTGGCTTCGCATCTATCTACTTGGAGACTACACTGAATGTTATTGATCGCACGCTCTCGGTCTTTCTTGGAAAGTGTTGCTACTAACTCACCGATTGCGATGCCAACAGCCATTGATGAATTCCGAGGTAGTAAAGAAGCAAAACCATTAAAAAACCACGCAATAAAAGTGTANAGATAATCTTTGAAAATACGTGATTGATGAACAGGCATTAACTTAATTATTGTAGCAGATTAGGCTGAATCATTACAAGGTGAAAGCCTAGTGCCACTTTACTGTATTCACGCTAATGGAGTATAATATTAGTGGAAGTTACTAGAGAACCAAAGGCTACAAAAATNCACCAATCATGATACGATGATGTTACTATGTCATATANAAAATGCGAGATTTTTTCAAACACATAATTAGTCTCAAGGTCTTCATAATCATAAGATGAATCTACAAAAATTTGTTAGAAATCACGTAGAGTATAGAATAGATCCTCTAACTTCTGAGCAATCTAGAATAAACCCACAAAGGGGAAAGAGAGTTAAACAGGCCGACAGCAACATCGAACTAGATGGAATCATCAGCAGATCAAAAACTCTATGCGTATTTTGTCCTGATCAAATCAAAGAACAAACAACGGAATTCCCTCCAGATATTTGCCAAACAGGTAGAATCAAAGAAGGAGAAACAACAATCGTTCCCAATTTGTATCCATTTGCTGAAAACCATGCTGTTGGTATTATCACAACCGAACATTTTCTCGGTTTGGATCAATTTACTGAAGAATTGATCCAAAACAATTTAGTTGCGAGCAGGAACTATATTCTAGCAATTAATGCCAATAATCATAAAGCAAGGTTTCCCACCTATCTTTGGAATTACATGCCATCATCTGCAGGAAGCATCGTCCACCCCCACACTCAAATCATGGTAGACACGGAACCAATACCCAAAATCAAGAACTTGCTACAGGAAAGTGAAAAATATTTTGACAACCACAAGAAAAATTACTGGCAATCATTAGTCGAAATCGAAAAAAAACTGGGACAGAGATATATTGGTGGGAACGATACGATATCAGTAATTGCGAGCTTTTCGCCGAGAGGCTTTAATGAGGTTCAATTCATATTTCAGGGTATTAGTTCGCTTTCTGAATTAACTCCCAAGCTAATAGACAATTTTGCGTCTAATCTAGTAAAAACCTTGAATGGTTACAAGGAACTGGGAGTTGGTGCTTTCAACTTAGTCACCTATTCTAGTCCAATCAACCAGAACCATGAATACTACTGGTTAAACATGAAACTCATCTCTCGTCCATTCCCAAAGGGAGTCTATACCAATGACACCGGTTCTATGGAAAGACTATATGATGTTTGGATAATCGACACGCTACCAGAGATAGTCGCAGAAAGATTAAGACCCCATTTTTAACCTGATACGTATAATGTCAACACGAAAAGTACTACGATTGCACTAAGCTGTGAGTAAGGATNTTATNCGGNTCAACTNCNCTTAAATCTGATCCCAAGTACTCTGAACAAAGGANGTTGCTCTTACAAAACCTTCGTATCCCGTATGGCTTGCCTCCTCAACACTAAGCCAACCATCAAAACCGCTATGTTTTAAAATAAAGAGTATCTCTTTTATTGGAGATACTCCCGTACCAACAAGCACTGGCTCAAAAGAATTCACAGCATGAATGTCAAACACATGTACAGTGGCTACNTCCTNTTTAACAATTTTGAGTAGTTCAATTGGATCTTCGCCAANAACTAACGAGTTTGCTGTATCAAAACAAACCTTTANTGGAGTATCGATAAAATTGCCNAGTATCTCCAGAAAAACATCTCTGGGTTGAGAAAAATCCCAATACTTCCATGGNGCCCCTTTGGTATGATTNTCATANGTTAGGATNACACCAAATTTTTCTGCCTCATCAAGTATCCGGCTNAATCCCTCAACNGCCCAACNTATNCCCTGTTCGCGNTGGAGNCCNGGGTGATTCTGTCCAGCAGTTACGCGTATAAACTTGGCACCGAGAGTCGCAGCCAATTGAATATCTGACTTCATCTGCTCGATCTCTCGTTCTCTTTCTACAGCATCTGGGTGTGTGAAATCTGGATAGCATACAAGAGTGCAAAGATCTAACTCCATCCGTTGCGCTTCTTTGTAAATTACTTCTAGCAGCTGTTTCTCTCGAGTAGGGAAGAATTTCACACTGACATCAATGCCATCCAAGCCCAAATCCGCACCCAAATGTACCCAGTCTAAAACAGACTTTTCACCGTTAAAAATATCCTTATAGAGAGAAACAGGTAAACAACTCAACTTCATTATCAAGGTCCTCATTTCTTATAGAATAATAATGTGGAATTGCCGAAATATAAATTTCGATCTAAAATTTGTTTCTTTACTCATTAACTACCTTTTTCAGCTTATCAGATGGAGCTCGGATTCATCTAAACCTTTGCAAAAATTGCAATAAGAAAAATCAGGCTGCTGAAAATATGGCAGACTAACTTCATGTCTAAACCGCTACAATCATGCTTTCATTCCGGATCACATAATTCTCACCAATGTTTTATCCTCAAACCAATTTAGTGGTGTGACTATTACGATGTGAGATATCTTCTGTTGAAATCTAATCCCTTAATAACAATTCTCTGTACTTAACTGCCGTGATTCTAAATGAGAAGCACAGCCATATAACCTACGGAGTCATCAATGTCAACTATGTTTTTATTTATCCATTCTAACACTACACTGAAATCAAGATCAATTTCACCTTTTTAAGAAACAGCAAATGAATCGGATAATAATTGTGTGCTGCTTATTATCAGTTGGATGTGTTTCATTGGAATACGCCAGCAGGCAAAAGCAAGCAATCATACATTCTCAGATGTTGAGGGAGTTAAAACAACAATCTAACAAGTCCATTTATCCTGGCTACACTCGGAATGGACAACTTGGTGGGTATATAACAAGGGGAGATGTTTACTTAGGGCAGAGTAAATATAATTTGGCCATATCCACATATAAAAAAGCGTTGGAACTAGACCCAAAAAATGTGTATGCACTTAAGGGCTTAGAAAGAATTCGTGTATCACAACCTAAAGCTAATCAGTAACAATAGAATATGACGGTAGAATTTAATACAATCTCAAGGATATAAAAAATTGAGATAAGCAGAATTCTCCCTGATCTGCTTGGTACAAATGGTTAAACGTCTGGGAAACTTTGACGACTCCGGAATCAGATTCTCACTCAGTTAGTAGTAATGTAATTAAACATGACAATGAAATTGGTACTGTTGCACCATGCACTAGCTAGCAGAGAGTGTTCTACCTGCAGCGAAGCCTAGAGGCTAGTTTAGAGCTAGATTCAGAATTATCAAGTATGTCATATAAGTGTACTTAAGCAAAAACCTTCTCTCCCAATTTGCCTGTAACTGCGTAACTCTTACTCATATCCAAAGCATCAACATAAAGAACTGAGTCCACTATTTAACTGGGTTACCCCTCCCACTGATGCTATGAAGTAATAGAGCAAGAAAAACAAAAGGATATAATTTATATGTTAGAATATTGAGCATTATTGGCAAATCTCTGCAACCCTCTAGATCGAGAAAAATTATATTGAAGAATATTTACATGATACATAAGATCACCATTCTGATCCTCTGTTTGCTAGCTATCTATTTAACCTATGCTGAAGATTCAGAATTCAAAGTTGTTTCACCAAAATGGACAGATAGCCCACTCATAATCGATGGACAGCTCGACGAAGCCAGTTGGCAGTTAGCAACTATTATAAATGACTTTGTTCAACATGAACCCACGGCAGGAGCTCCAACAGAACTGAAAACGAATGTTTATTTACTTTATGACGAAAATCAGCTTTACGTAGGATTTGAATGTTATAAGCCTGATATGGATAAATTAATGGCAAACGAGACACGTCGTGATTCACGATTCTTTCTTGACGATTATGTTGCTGTTTATTTGGATACTT
>PBXZ01000171.1:0-11671 GCA_002729415.1 Candidatus Poribacteria bacterium
GAAGAGCGGATACAGAATTTCGTGGACAAAGTGCGCCTTGAGGGAATATCAAGACTACTTCTCACTCGCGACGATAGTCCATTTATCCTCACTCAGAAGGCGGAGGAACAACGGTACAGCGAAGACACAAGATCCCGCATTGCAAAACTGCGAAAGAACATTGAAAATCTTAAGGATCACACTCCAACTCAACCTTCCTGGGCAGTAGCAATCAGGGAAGCGGAAGAGATTATGGATCTTCCAGTTCATCTTCGCGGTAGCCATCTGGCAAAAGTTGACACACCTACACCACGCGGATTCCTACGGGTAACGGATCATCTTGTCAAACCACCACGCCCTCCGGAAAATCAAAGCGGGCGATTGGAACTGGCACGTTGGCTCACCGATGCGAACCATCCACTCACTGCACGTGTCATGGTGAACCGTATTTGGCAATGGCATTTTGGTACTGGGCTCGTTGATACACCAAACAATTTCGGGACACGCGGTAGCGAACCGAATCACCCGATTTTGCTTGATTATCTTGCAACTCGTTTTATCGAGTTGGGTTGGTCCGTGAAGACACTGAATAGGGAAATTGTCCTCTCCAACACCTACCAGTTGAGCACAGAACACCATGCCGGCAACGCAGAGAAAGACACGGATAACAAAATGCTCTGGCGTATGAATCAGCGAAGGCTGGAAGTCGAGCCAATCCGTGACGCCTTACTAGCCCTCGGTGGGAATTTGGATTTGACAATGGGTGGCAGGGTCAACCAATACAAACCTGGGCGGGGAGACCGAGATCGTTTCGTGTTCAACGAAGGAGCAACTTGGTTTCGCCTTAAGGATGAACTCTACATCGCGCCGCGAAGATCTGTGTACCTGCCCGTGATCCGCAATGCCTTATTTCCCATGTTTTCAGTGCTTGACTATGCGAATGCATCGGCGCCGATTGATAATCGGTCCAGCACAGTTATAGCTACGCAGGCATTGCTAATGATGAATAGCTCTTTTGTGATAGAGCAAGCTGAAAGGTTCGCGCGGGAGTTACTGAAAGGCGATTTGAACAGCGAAGACCGTCGCATCGAAACAGCGTTCATTCGTGCCTACGGACGACCACCCACTAGGACAGAGATAGCGGATGCCAAGCATTTCCTAAGAGCCATGCGACAGCAAGCTTCTTCTCAAACATCCGAAAATGACCTTGTACCAATAGACGAATTCGCCTGGTCAAAACTCACCCACGTTATGGTTTCTGCCAGCGAGTTTATTTACATCGATTAAAGCAGGAGATCTGAACTATGAGGAGACAATACCAATGACCCGCCGAGAAATGCTCAGAAACTGTGCTGCTGGTTTTGGAAACCTGGCTTTGGTTTCACTGCTCACCGAACAAGGATATGCAACGGATGCAATTGGCCAGCCACTTGCCCCTCGCATGCCACACTTCGCTCCCAAAGCGAAGCGGATCATCTTTCTGTTCATGTTTGGCGGTCCTTCTGCGCATGACCTATTTCTTCACAAACCCCTTCTGGAACGCGACCATGGCAAGCCGAATCCTATTCCAGAGCCACGAATTGTCTTCGCTAGAACCGGCAAATTGATGAAGAGTCCTTGGAAGGTCAAGCAGCACGGCCAATCGGGTGCGTGGATTGGGGAACTGCTGCCGGAGATAGCATCAGTCGCCGATGACCTTTGCTTTCTAAAAGGCATGCATGGTACTAACCCTGAGCATGGAGCAGCTGCTTTGATAACGCATACTGGAAGTAACCAGTTTGTGCGTCCCTGTATGGGATCGTGGATATCCTATGGATTGGGAACCGAGAACCAGAATCTTCCCTCGTTCATTACGATTTGCCCAAACATTGGGGGTGGAGCATCTCAAAACTATTCCTCGGCCTTTCTTCCCACGGCGCATCACGGTACTCCTCTTGGTACCGCCCAGATGGACAACGTCGCTGAGGCACAATTCGCGTTTCTGGATAATCCAAAGATTTCCAGATCTTTTCAGAGGCAGCAGCTCGAACTTCTTCAAAAATGGCAACGGTCCCAACTCGAGCAGGCTGGTCCTAACCAATCACTGGAAGGTCGCATCAAGTCGTTTGAGCTTGCCTTCCGTATGCAGACCGAAGCACCTAGTGTCCTCGACGTTTCGAACGAGTCTCAGGCCACGCGAAAACTATATGGGCTGGATGATAAGCCAACCAGCAACTTTGGCATGAGATGTCTTCTGGCTAGGCGTTTTATTGAACAAGGGGTTCGGTTTGTTCAAGTAACCCACGGTGAGAACAACAAATGGGATCATCACGAAAACCTGCAAAGGGATCTTCCTATAAGTTGTCGAGAAATTGACAAGCCTGTTGCTGGACTCATCAAGGATCTAAAGGCGCGTGGCCTACTCGATGAAACACTGGTGCTCTGGGGAGGAGAGTTTGGTCGCACAGCGGCGGTCGAGTTGGACCAATCTGGCGACCCTGGTCGTGACCACAATCCCAACGGCTACACCATGTTCTTGGCTGGTGGCGGAGTGACGCCTGGTGTGAGCTACGGCCAGACCGATGAATACGGGTACTACGCTG
Source organism: Candidatus Poribacteria bacterium (assembly GCA_002729415.1). GTDB lineage: Bacteria > Poribacteria > WGA-4E > WGA-4E > UBA9662 > UBA9662. The sequence goes on from PBXZ01000171.1 coordinate 2,562, forward strand.
TCAAGGACAAGGTCCATATCCATGATCTGCATGCCACCATTCTTCATCTAATGGGCCTAGACCACCAGAAACTGACCTACAGGTATCAAGGACGTGATTTTCGGCTGACAGATGTCTATGGAAATGTTGTGCATGACATTATCGCATAACCGGAGATGGTTGCCAAAAGCCTAAAGTATAGGTAATAAGATTGGTACCATTTCCGACCAACGCCTGCTTAGAAAGAGCGGCATTCGGCTTGACGACACAACGTTCACTGACCGTAATGGGGATTGACAATGCAGACCATACAATGACAAGAGACGAGTTGTCTATCTCAGGTTACCCCCCTCTGAATGGCGGGATGTATTTCCATGTTTGACAATAGCTGTATGATACCCCCACAAGGGGGGGACCGCCGTGGCGTACGCGACTGTTGATGTGTTGGGTTTCATTATACAATATGCGGCTTACCTGAATCCCAAGCCGTAGCACCTGCCAACTATGATCTAAGCTATTCTATCACCGACTGACCGACGAGTTGGGTAAAACCGAATATCAGCATTGGGTAAGCCTCAGAGGGCCTCAATTGTGTCCAAAGCATAGAGATAGTTTCAGTCTCGAAGTTGATAAAAAAATAGGTATTGGCAATACCTGCCCAACCCTTCAAATTCAGAGGCCAAATACCAAACCCCAGACCAAAGCCCTCTAACATATATATCCGACCCTGTTCAAAATCTACCTCTGGCGAGATGTGGTTTTTAATCATCAATTCCACTGTTTCTACTGTTAGGACTCTCATCCCATCTAATTCGCCTCTGTTCAATAGCATTTGAGCGAAACGGATATAGTCCGAAGCGGTTGAATATAACCCACCACCTCCCGACAAAAACTTAGGAGATTTCGTCACGTGGTCAAAATTGACTGGTTCACCAGCTTTAATGCCATCCTGATCTTTTTCGTAAATCGTTGCCAGACGTTCGATCTTCTCCTCTGGCACATAGAAGGCGGTATCTTTCATTCCTAATGGAGTGAAAATATGCTGATTCAGAAACTGATCCAGTCTCATACCAGATAGCACCTCCACCAGATACCCCAGTAGGTCAGTTGACACTCCGTAAGCCCACTTTTCCCCCGGATGGTAACGCAGAGGAATATGCTTAAACTTGGCCATCATTTCTGATAAAGACTGGTTCCTACCCATTAGACTGCCATACATCCGATCAACTGGGGAATCCCCCCAACCATATATCAAGCCCGAAGTATGATTTAGCAAATGTCGAACTGTCATTTCTCTGTTGGGTGACTCTACCACTATGTCCTTTCCTGCACCACTGACATAGACCTTGAGGTCTTTTAGCTCAGGCATATACTTGGACACAGGATCGTCCAATTGCAGCTTTCCTTGTTCGTGTAACAACATCACCGCCACACTAGTGATGGGTTTGGTCATCGAATAGATTCTGAAAATCGTATCTTGTGTCATCGGTTGCGCAGATTCTTTGTTCCTAAATCCATAAGTCTCAAAGTGGGCAACCTTTCCCTTCCGAACCACCATCGTTGTTACTCCAGCTAATTTTCCCTGATCAACGAAAGTCTGAACCGTTGTCGTCATCAATTTCAATTGCTGGGAAGACAGTCCAACTGATTCAGGGTCGATTGTTGGCAGACCTTGGCTAAAAACTGGCATAAACACACTCAGGCCAAAAAAAAATGGAATAGCAAACTTTTTCATAACTATGCGTTATTTAAATGGTGTGTTGACTAAATATTATGCTTTTAAAAGGTCTCTTTTTTTTACACCCTTGTAACGTTTGGAATTGTTCTTTTTTAACCACTCTAATAAGTAACCACGCAATTCTTCCGCTTTTTCTTTGTAATCTGCTCTATTCGGGTTTTTTCCTAAGAGATTCTTCATTTCATGAGGGTCCTCATTCAAATTATACATCGCATTGATCACAGTAGATTCCTTTGTATATGGTATTATTAACTTCCAGCCGTCTTTAACGATCATATAATTTGGAGAAACAGGGCCGCGATAATCCCATTCGGTAACAACATATTTACCATGATCGGTTTTCTTATCTTTAATAAGATCTCTCAAACTAGTGCCGTCTGATGGATGAGCTTCTATATCTAAATAGTCTAAAATGGTTGAGAATAAATCGACATTCGATACGTAGCCATTCACTACGGTTTTCTTTTTTATCTCACTAGGAAAACGAATAATTAACGGTATATGAGAAGACTCTTCATAAAAAACGTTCTTTTCTCTCATACCATGTGCGCCTAACATTTCTCCATGATCACTTGTAAAAATAATTAAGGTATCATCCGTAAGTCCGTTTTTATCTAATGTCTTCAAAATTTCGCCGATCCAAACATCAATTTCCTTAATAATTCCATAGTAATTGGAAATCATGTATTTTATTTTTTCAGGATCAGAATATTCTGGCATGCCAATTCTGCCATTGGCCTTAGCATAAGGCGAATTGCTCATATCGTCATTGATGCTTACTGGTGGCGTCATGTCTTCAGCAGGATACATTCCATAATAAGGTTTCGTTGGCGTCATAGGCGCATGAGGCATATGCAATGACAAAGTGATGCTAAAAGGAACATCTTTCAACCGTTCAATGGCTGCCATAGTTTCTTTGGCTTGATAAGCCGTAAAACTATGCTCAGCAGGTACCATTAACTCACCATGCAAATTTGGTTGGGATCTTCTTTTCTTTTTATCCTTTTTTACGTCATTATATGACTTGCCATAGTAACTATCTATCGGATCTGGTCGATATGGTCTTTTTACAAAAGTGTCATAAAATTCGCCGTCTTTCAACTTTGGCTTAGGAAACTGCTCGTTGATATAATCCATATACACATGGTTTTGCCCTCCATGTTCAAAAATTGATTTTCCATTTTCGGATTCAAGCTTAGGATTTTTATAAACGTCAGAATGGTTTGACATCGCATGCCACTTACCATAATACTCACAATGATAACCGTTTTCAGTTAAAATTTCATCGAAAGTTGGTGTTGTCATTACGGGCTCATCCTGATAAAAGTAAGTCTTACTATTCGTATTAACTCCGGTACTTTCAACCGTCATTCCAGTTAAAATGGAAGATCTTGCAGGACCACAAACTGCCATAGGTGTATAGGCATTTTTAAAATAGGCTCCTCCTTGAGCAAGTCTATCTAAATTTGGGGTTTCCAACACCGTATTTCCTGCAATACTCAAAGCCTTGTATTGCTGTTGATCTGTCATAATAAATAACAGATTTTTCTTTTTTTGAGCAAAATCTCCGGTACCGATAACTAAGTTTTTCTTGCCGGCTTTATCTGATGCTGGCAGGATAGTTGAAGCCGTGGTAGTTGCGATCATCACCGCACCCGTCTTAAGGAAGTCCCGCCGATTTTGTCTTTGATTCTGTTGCGTAGTAACCATTTTAGCCTTTCCTATGAATGGACTTAACCTATTGTCCCGAACGACATTAACACGCTTGCCGAGACCAATAAGCCTCCTTTTATGATNTTTCTAAAANTTAATTTCATTAGTGTGATTNTTATAGTTTTGTTTTTTAAAAGANTGAATCATTTTTTGCCTNCCAATAAATTGATTCATTCNCTTANATCTGATCNGTTATTTAGGCTTTTNAAACTGTGGCTATTGAAAATCCAGATTGTTTAGACATTTGTCTAATTGTTATTGCCNATCCCATTGTTGNTCAATAANTTTAAAACAAAAATAGGAGCACNCAATTAAATAATTCTTAATTAGAGATTAATCATNAATTANAAGTTAATAAAATTTAAATTTTATTGTTTTTATTAATAGTTTGCTTAGTTTTCTATTTNGCTATATCAGATNCCGTTTTTGAACGNCNTCATAATGTANCNANTTATTTTTTTGCAGCNATTCTAAAAGATCTTTTCGNAGTTCTTCTGCTTAATCTGGCAACTATTTTGAAACGTCCGTCGCATCACGCACAGGCAGCTTCTTACNNCCNGGAATCTCNCCGCNCAACAGGCGTCCNAGCTGACCGGTGAGCCANAGATAGTGATCGCTGGGAAGTCCCTCATAGGTCAAAAAAGAACTCTTCCCTACAGGTGGATCGTTGCTNCACTTGAAAATCGCNGTNCCCTCATCCACCTCGTCGAACATCGCNACGTAGAGCATCTTTGCACCAGNCTCTGCAAAGGCCAATCCCTGAGCCCAGAGGAATTCCCCACCACGTCGTGGAATCGCCCCCAGTTCCGCTGCACTCCNNCGANTCTTCTTCAAATTTTGCCAACTGAATCCAGGGAAAGTCACCGGCAGATACGCCATACCATTCTTAGAACACCATTCTATNTCTNCTGCTACNGTTGTTTTTGCATGNNTCCTCACCTGACCANGATTCTTATAACGTCCTACCGTCCATGGACTAACGATGTCTGCAAGGCGNACAATTTCGTGCAATTTCNTGTCCNCAACAGCATCCCGAGTTANCGTTCGCCAGTGTGTCGGCAGGCCAAGCATCACAGTATTCCCACCGTATTCCGGATCTTCTTTTAAAAATCGTACCAACTGTTCACACTCTTCCAGTGAGTATTTCCGCCCATCGCTAAATCCCACCCCCCAGACCGCCACCACCGGCTTGCCTTCGTGGTGCAAATAGGCCCGATCTTCGCGGATCTTCATGCGATCCACCAGCAGCTTCCAGTCTTCCATCACCCACTTTTCGATCGCACCAGGTTGCATTCCCGAGAGATCGTACATCATCGCCCACGTGCGCCCATGCAGGTTTGCTCCAGCCTGCACATTGGATGTGACCACGTTGCGATGGTTCAAACGCCTTGGTTCCTTGACCGCACCACCAAAGCGCTGGAGAAACACGCCGTCAATTCCATGCTCCTCCATCCAACCAAAGTGTCGCACCACTGTTTTGCGATTGTACGAACTGAACAGAAATGCGGTGCTACCGTCTGCATACACAAACGGAGTCGGATACTTCTCGCCTTCATCCATATCCGCCATATCCGGCCACAGGTCAAAAGTGCAGTACCCCGGCTCAAAGCGTCCTTGTTGGGCTGCGTAATGAAACCATCCTCTGCTTGATCCATCGCCTTCCGCAGCGAACCAGCCTTGGTATCCGCACATCACCTTGCCAATGAGGGTGTCCGTATCGACGCCCTTCACGTGCTCACCATTGTACGGCTGCATCCTATCGATCACTTCCTCTCGGGTCATCCTATTCCTCTCGCCCCATAAATTCGTAAAAAAGAAGAGCGAAAAGAGAACTGTCCATACCACTTTATAGATTACACTCCTCCTTCGTACCAACCGTTAGTTCTACTTCTGTTCCTGTTAGATTATTGCCTACGTGCTCTGCTTCATAATAGCCAATCCTCGCACCTTTACTAGCATTTCCTGCCCCCTTGATTTGACCGTTTGCCATCGCTGAAAAAGCGGGGGGATCCCTAGGTCACCTTTACATCTTAATCCCGAATTCGACTCTCACTAACTTTGGCATTCTATCACGATTGCGGTTTCGGGGTAAAGCCATGAGGTAGTCTGAGGGCTGTGGTGTAAAATAAACCCTCCCACACCAACCTGATGTCTAGTTCAGACCAGCGTGGATGGGTTGTGCAGCTTGGGTTTTTAGACTCTAGCTGGAGTGTATTGCCATGTTTGAAGATAGGAGTAAACCGCAGTTGCCTGGGTTTGGACCGCCGTGGCGTACGCGTGACTCGTGGGGGTAAGAGACAACTCCCATTGGATTGTTCTGCCTATACGAAGGATTAGGTGGGTACTGACCAATCCAAACTGGGTTATTAAACACGTGCTGATACTCGCCTGATAATCCCGTATATGAGTTATCTATTGCGCGGGTTTCAGTGAGCGATTGATGTCAAGTCCATCTGACATAGAATTGCTCACTTTTGACTATTAAAAATAGCATAAATAGTACACGAATAATGATCTAAATCTATTCTATCTCTTCGGTTCTCTTTTTCATTCCTTCTGCCTTGATAAATGGTGGTTCTTGAGGCCCCCCAGTCCCAGTCGGCATACCGTCAGCTATTTCAGTCATAATCTCTGATCTACGATGCCTAATAAAGTCCCTAACCTTATTGAGGTTAGTTGGGTTTCCAAATTTCAGATTCCATTTTTGGCCCAGAGTCAGGTGTGGTTCAATCAGTTTTTTCAGTCTCTTTGTTTCCGCTAATAGTTTTTCCTCATCCCAATAATTGTCTAATATATGTTGCATCATTTGGGCGTAGCGCCGTCGGCATGATTCAATTTGATATAGCTGGTGCGCTATCAAGCCTTGTGTTTTAACTGATAAAAAACCTTGTTCTCCTCGTTCTCCTAAGCGGCTAAACTTTTCAAATAAACAATCTGCTCCCCAAGGTATAAAGTGAAATTTATCTGTCTCTGGATTGAGATAAAAGAAGAAATTATTGCGGTTGGCCGAATATCCGTCCCAGAAACCTAATAATCCTTCCATGGCCCAAAAAGTATAAAAGGAATCCAAGTCTACGAATTCACTTATAGCCTGCCGGTAATCATAATTATTCAATTCTAGCTGAGCTACAATTAGCATGTCTGAACTACCTGTCCCTGTATTTAGTCCTTGGATGGCTAGCAGATTTTTCCCTGGTCGCAGTTTGTCTTTGTGCGCCGATATATCGACCCATTCAAAGCCCATGGCTTCATGACTGGCTGTGGCTTTACTAGCCCAATTCAGATTGGGCGGCGCATTTAAGCTAGCTACCCGATGACCGTTCAGATAGGCTACGGCTCCATCATCATATTTCAGCTTTAAAACTAACTTTCCCTTTGAAACAATCTGCGGTAGGTTATTGATTGCAAAAGGGAAGCGTAAATAGAGGCTGTTGGTTTGATTGTACATCTCTGTTTTAAAATCAAACTCTGGACTAATCCAATCTTGATAACCACTATTCTGTTCGTATCCCGCTCCGTTTTGCCCCTGTGTCCAATTGGAGTCATCAAAATCTAATTCCTTCCATCGTTGGTCATACCGATCGTCAGTCGGTACCCAAGCCCTTCCTGTTGCTTTAGAACTGAGAATAACTTCTCCATCTTCTCCTTGTATAGCTTGAATTAATTGTTTGATTTTCTGTCGACCGATGTCATCCTGACCTAATTTGTTTTCAAAGCTCCCAGACCAATTTGGAAAGAAGTCTACTACGGTACCTTCATATAACACCCCTTGATCACTGCCAAATTTACGCTTTAAAAAAGGCTGACGAACAGTTTCGACATGGCAATAAACACCCAGATAGCGACCATTAACAGTAACTTTAGCATAGGAACAACGAGGTGCGGGCGAACCTGCAGCGTTAAATAAAGCATAGCTCATCAATTGGCTCATCAAACTATTATCCTGGTGGTTATTATTAAGGGTCAAATTGGTTAAGCCTTCAATTTGTTCTTTTATATTCACATGGTTCAGTTTGATTTTAAGAGATGGACGAGTGGAATTTTGCGAACCGATAAAACCTTTTTTGCGAATACCGACTCGAGGAAAAGTCACACCATCAATGGATATACGACCTTCAACATAGGTATAAGGGGGTGNAATAGGCTTAAACTTCCGTTTCTCTTGGAATTCGGTTTCTATGTCCCGCTGCTGAAATCGAATGGTATCCCAGTCCTTATTAGCTAGGCTAATCTGGATATCCAATAAGCGATCAGTAGGAAACAAATCATCCAAGGTGATTTGGTGCTGTGTTTCAAATTGAGCATTTGCGGATATAACCATTAAAAGTATTAAGATACTCATTAGGGTTATTCTGGTTATAATGCTAGGTAATGTTTCTAATTTTGTTGAACTGAATGACAGCAATATTTTTGACCTCAAGGTTATTGGTAAAATTGAAATCAATCTTTAAAATAAGGTTAGCTTTGCTAAGCTAACACGAATGAACTGGCTGGTCAATAGGTTAGGAAAAGACAAGTAGAGCATCGGCTATCACNAACCAGAAGTGAAATGTGGTGCCGAGAAAACTGAATAGATTTAGGCCGTTATTAAGGTAATAGCTAGAGCAAGATGAATCACACAAATCAGCCTTACATATACTGATAGAAGGGATTACGGCTTATCGGGATAGAAAAATAAAAGTCAAATTTAGGAAGGAGACCAAAGGGTACCAGCTTGGCAGCTGATACGTGCCTGATTATCCTGTACGGGAGTTGAACCTGTGAAGATCTTTACGCTGTTTTGGTACCTGTTTTTTGCGCGGGAAAATTACCCTACGTATCGTATGTACCGTCGTGGAGGTGGATCCTATATGTTGGCATTGGACTCAACGGGTTATTGAGGTATATGGGCTAATTTAACTNNCCCTGACTGCCACCAACGCAATATCATCGTCTTGCTCCTCTATAATGCTATTATCCTTCTCTTTCTGATAATGGTGTGGAGTTGCCTGATACAACCAATAAATGGTATCTTCAGACACTTGTTACTTTTATCAACTGCAAGTGTGATTTATGGAAACTCACAAAATGGTAATTCTGAAGTAGTCTTAAGCAACTAAAGGTATCCAAAACCATTCGAGTCAACTATAAACGGAAGGGAAACCGAAGATGCACGAGAATACGATGTTTGATGTGTCAGCAGGCCAACGACAACTATTTCTGGACGATTATGGCATCGCGCAGATTGAGCATTTGACACGCACGATGCACCGGCCGGACAAAAAAGGGGCGGTGATCCGCCCGAATCTGGAGTGTGGTGAGACAGCACTCCAGACGCGCAGCGCTCCAGCCTGGGATCCTGAGGCCGGAGTGTATAAGCTATGGATAATAACCTCGACAGATGTTCCTGGTGTTGCCGGCACAACTTATGTGGAGAGTGAAGATGGCCTGCACTGGCGCAAACCGGTCCTACGACAAAAGGAATTCAAAGGCTCCCTGGAGAACAACTTCGTCACCCTTGATCCTGCGCTTGAATGGCCGGAAAATGCGATAATGAATGTTGTGTACGACCCAAATGACACAGATCCAGCACGCTGTTTCAAAGGCCTTGCACAATGTTCCATCCGCGAGCCAATCGCCAGTCCTGACGGCATTCATTGGTGCAAACTGGATGCTCCGCCGATTCCTAGCTCGGACGAAT